>CAMWUX010000247.1 GCA_947177605.1 uncultured Porphyromonadaceae bacterium | reverse complement strand
ATGATGAGCCGGCAGACCTCGGTGAGTCTGGCTGTGATTGCGCCGTGTGCAGTAGCCATGATGTTGCTCGCGCCTTGGATCGTCGACCTGCTTTACACCGGTTCATTTCACCCCGTAGTGCCGATGGTGACCTTCGCTGCCGCATCCTTGCCGCTCCGTGCCTGGTCGTGGGCTATGGGATTCGTGGTACTCGCCCGTGGCAATGGTCGCATCTACCTCTTCGCCGAAGCCATGAGCGCCGTAATAGGCACCGCGCTCAACATCACGGGCTACGCTTTGGCCGGACTTACCGGCCTCGGCATCTCCTTTATATTATGGTATGCCATCTACTCCCTGATCGAAATATGGTTGCTGCGACGCTACTACGGAGTGACCACCACGCCCCGCGTAGCCATCCTTGCATTGACCTGCTCCACAGCCCTCCTTGCCCTCAGCATTGCGATTTTTTGCTGGCGCGAAGTAGCTATTTAGAAAAACTTTTCGTATCTTTGCCCCGCTTTTTAGCATCCCGTGTGATGGGAAATTAAGAAGCATCTTAATTTTTAGTAACACATTTCAAAACCAACTCATTCCAATGAAGACTTTCAAACTTGAAGCCCAGCCCCGTACCGATCTGGGTAAGAAAGCAGCAAAGACTCTGCGCAAAGAAGACAAAATTCCCGTAGTGCTCAATGGTGGCGCTATCGTTGACCTCCCCTACACCGCAGCCCTCAAGCCCGGCGAAAAAGTAGTTGAGATCGGCAACGGCAAAGGCCTCGTCACTACCGACCTCTACGTCACCAAGGACAGCGTACGCAACCTCGTATATACCCCCGACATCTTCGCTATCGAGCTCGACATCAACGGCGAAAAGCGTATGGCCGTGCTCAAGGACATCCAGTTCCACCCCGTTAAGGACTCCATCCTCCACATGGATCTCCTCGAAGTCAACGACACCAAGCCCGTTGCTATCGAAGTACCCGTGAAACTCGAAGGCCACGCCGAAGGTGTGAAAGCAGGTGGTAAGCTCACCCTCTCCATGAAGAAACTCCGCGTGAAAGCACTCTACACCAACGTACCCGAACGCCTCGTGATCAACGTCGACAACCTCGGCCTCGGTCAGTCGCTCCAGGTTGGTCAGCTCAACTTCGAAGGTCTCGAACTGATGAACGCCAAAAACGCCGTGGTATGCGCCGTTCAGCTTACCCGTGCCGCTCGTGGTGCCGCTGCAGCTGCAGCTGCCGGTAAGTAATAATCCGAAACACTCCACAGATGAAATATCTGATTGTGGGCCTGGGAAACATCGGCGCCGAATACGCCGCTACCCGCCACAATATCGGCTTTATGATATTGGATGCCTTTGCCGAGGCATCCAATATTACTTTTACCACCGACCGATATGGCGACGTAGCCCACATGAGGCTCAAAAACAAACTCCTTACCCTGCTGAAGCCCTCCACATTCATGAACCTCTCGGGCAACGCCGTGAGATATTGGAAAGAGAAGGAAGGTATCGAACTCGACCACATACTTATCCTCGTCGACGATATAGCTCTGCCGTTCGGCACCATACGCCTCAAACCCTCCGGGAGCGATGCCGGCCATAACGGTCTCAAAAACATTGCACAGATGCTCGGCACACAGAGCTACCCGCGTCTGCGCTTCGGCGTAGGCAACGACTTCCCGCGAGGCTGTCAGATCGACTATGTGCTCGGCCCCTTCACACCGGAGCAACGCACCGAGCTTCCGGCCCGTATCGATGTGGCCTGCGATGCCATCCGCGCCTACTGCCTCGCCGGACTTTCGCGCGCCATGAACGAATTCAACAACAAATAAGTATGGCATCCGAAGTCCGTATCGATAAATGGCTCTGGGCAGTGCGCGTGTTCAAGACCCGCACCATCGCCACCGAAGCCTGCAAGAAAGGGCGCGTCCTCATAGGCGACGTGCCCGCCAAACCCGCGCGAATGGTCAAGCCCGGCGACATCGTCAAGGTGCGCAAGCCCCCGGTCACATACTCCTTCCGCGTCGACGCCATCACCCAGAATCGTCTCGGCGCCAAGCTTGTGCCCGAATATATGACCAATGTCACACCGGAGTCGGAACTCCATCTGCTCGATGTAGTGCGCCTGTCGGGATTCATCGACCGACGCAAGGGACTCGGACGCCCCACAAAACGCGAAGGCCGCGACCTGCAGCGATTCACCGACGAAGCCTCCGCCGACTCCATGGGCTGGGATTTCGATTTCGACGACGACATCCTGCTCGACGATGATGATCAATAGGCTCTTCGGAGCATAATTTGCGCAAAACCGTTTTTTTACTTACTTTTGTAAAAACTCTTACAAACATCTAATAGCCATGCAAATTAAGCGTATCCCGGCACTCGTTGCCGCTTTGGTCTGCCTTTGGGGAGCATCAGCTGCTACGCCCGACTACACATCGTACGTCAATCCCTTTGTAGGCACAACCAATTTCGGCACCACCAATCCCGGAGCCGTCGTCCCCAACGGTATGATGTCGGTAGTAC
>CAMWUX010000246.1 GCA_947177605.1 uncultured Porphyromonadaceae bacterium | reverse complement strand
GGCTTTATAAACACGGACAATCTGCTTCATGCAGTACTTAATAAGGAGGTTGGATTGCTGGATCCGGGCGCTGTGATGACCCATATGACGGCTACGGATATTCCGGACTATCACAAATTGCTGATTTTTTCGGATGCTGCCGTGATTCCTTATCCCGATACTGTGCAGATCGAAGCGATAGTGCGCTACGGCAAGTCGCTGCTCCAGTTCTTAGGCGTAAAGCATCCGAAGCTGGCTCTGATTCACTTCACGGAGAAGAGCAATCCGAAATTTGCTATCACGACTTCCTATGCTCATGTGATCGAGCTCGCAAATTCCGGCGAACTCGGTACAATTTCGATCGAGGGGCCGATGGATGTGAAGACGGCTTGCGACAAGAAGGCAGCCGAGATCAAGCATATCGAAGGTGCTGTGGCCGGTGATGCCGATATGCTCGTATTTGCGGATCTTGAGGCCGGAAATACGTTTTACAAGACGATCTCGCTTTTCGGAAAGGCTACGATGGCAGGTATAATATGCGGATGCCATGTGCCGATAGTGATACCGTCGCGTGCCGACAGCGTGGAGTCAAAATATGTGTCGCTCGCTCTTGCGTGTGTGGCTCAAAAGGCATTCACAGTATCCAACTAATGAGCCGGCTATGAAGATACTCGTAATCAATCCGGGATCGACATCGACAAAACTCGCCATATATGAAGACCGCGAGCTGCTGTGGAAGCATACGATCCATCATAGCGTTGATGAACTCCGACAGTTTGCTACGATTAATGATCAGCTGCCGATGCGACTGGAGGCTATCCGAGAGGCTTTGGCTGCGGATGGTTATGCGGTGGACTTTGACGGTGTGATAGGTCGAGGGGGACTGCTGAAGCCGACTCCGGGCGGAGTGTATGAGGTGACGGATTGCGTGAGACATGATCTGCTTAATGCGGAGCTACAACATGCCTGCAATCTGGGCGGTGTGTTGGCCGAAGATATCGCGGATATGTGTGGCGCACGTTCGTTTATAGCAGATCCCGAGGTGGTCGATGAACTTATGCCCGAGGCACGTCCGACGGGGCTGAAGGGTATAGCGCGGAGATCGGTGTTTCATGCGCTCAATTCAAAGGCTGTCGCCCGCAGATATGCTGCCTCGATAGGCAAGGAGTATGAGGAACTCAATCTGATTGTGGCCCATCTGGGTGGTGGGGTATCGGTGAGTGCGCACTGTCGCGGTAAAGTGGTCGATGTGAATAATGCCATTTCGGGCGAAGGTCCTTTCAGTCCCGAGCGCGCCGGCACTATTGCGGCTGATGATATGGTGGAGCTATGTTTCAGTGGCCGCTATACGAAGAAAGAACTCAAAAGGATGATCAACGGTCAGGGTGGGGTGACATCGCTGTTGGGAACCAACGATATGCGTATGGCTCTTGCCAAGGCATCTGAGGGCATTGAGCCTGCCGCTTCTGTGATAAAGGCTATGGCCTACAATATAGCTAAAGAGATCGGTGCGCGTCAGGTTGCGCTCCGTGGCGATGTTGATGCAATAATATTCACCGGAGGCATATCGCATTCCGAATATTTTCTGTCGCTCATAGAGAGTTGGATCAGTTATGTGGCGCCAATCGTGGTGAGCGGGGCGGAAGATGAACTGGATGCACTGGCCTATAATGCGTATAACGCTCTGGTTGGTGCCGTGCCTATCTCGGTGTACGCTCCAAAATAACTACGCATACAGGTATTTTGCTTATGGTGCGGAAAATCGTATCTTTGCATCATGAACCTTATAGCCAAAAATTTGCTTGTAGCCATGATACCGGTCGTACTGATCGGCTGTTCGTCGGCGGGTAAGCGGAGCGGCGGTGGCGGAGATACCGATTCGATAGCCGATACGGCTGTGATTGCGGCGAAGCCTGCTATGGAAGTTGTGCTTCCTGATACGGCTTATGCTTCGGCTCAAAGGGTGAAATATTCGATAGAGGTAATTGATACCGTAAATTCCGGCATACTGGAGTCTACAGCCGATATATATGCGTCGGCACCGGGGCAGTTCACTTTCCGTGGGGGCGAGCGCCGCGACGCTGCGTTTGGTGGTCGGCTCGATTCGGTGCCATCACGCTTTGAGGTGGATTGGAGGTTCGATACAGAGGAAGACTATACAGCGACGTCGGTTGGCACATGGGGCGGAGGTACAGGTTGGACCGGTCAGCCGCTTTATGTCGAGTGGCCCGACAGCTGTATGAGACGTTTTCGTAGTGCCGGGCTTGTCGAAAGTGATTTTTCAGGGCGCGAGATTATGGTTGGTTCTTTGGCCGCCAAAGTGTATTTTATCGATTTTATGACCGGTAAGCCTTCACGACCGGCTATCGACGTGACCAATCCGATCAAGGGCACTATATCGCTCGATCCGACCTTGAACGGCAATCTGTATGTGGGGCAAGGCGAGGCGACTCGCGGCAAGGTGGGCGCACTCGTGAGTGAGATAAATAAAGGACTGACGACGCATTTTTTCGGCCCGGATCCGAAGGCACA
>CAMWUX010000245.1 GCA_947177605.1 uncultured Porphyromonadaceae bacterium | reverse complement strand
CCCGTGAGATGCTTGAAGTATTTGCCAAACGACGACTGGTTGGAGAAGTTGAGCTCATAGGCTATCTGCTGTACATTCTTGCCGGAGTAGCGCAGCAGGTTTTTCGCTTCAAGTATCACGTAGTCGTCGATCCACTGGGCTGCGGAGCGGCCGGTGTGTTCCTTGACTATATAGGAGAGGTATTTGGGCGAGATGAAGAGCTTCCCCGCATAGTAGGCTACGGAGCGCTCGCGCTTGTAGCACTGCGATACGAGTGTGATGAATTCCTTGACGTACTTGTCGCGTCGGGAGAGCTTTACGGGCTTGCGGCTGATGTCGTGATTGCCGGCAAACTGCATGAGCTGGTATACGGCGGCTGCGATGAGTGCGCGCGATATGGAGCGCACGTAGATGGCATCGGTATTGTCTACCGTGTTGTAGTGTACGAGATCGAGATACCGACCCATGAGGCTGGCCTCTTCGTCGGTGAGCTGCATCTGCGCCGGCTGGCTCGATGAGATCTTGTAGGAAGTGAGGATACTGATCTCGAAATTGATATCGCGCAGAAATTCCGGCGAGAGGATGAATACGTAGGCATCGAGAGTGTCCCAGTCTACTTCGCCCAGGCGGAATACGCTCTGGGATGGAATGACCAGTAGGGAGTTGCGCACGAGTTGGAATGGTTCCATGTTGACGTTGAGCGTCACCGTTCCGCTGAGGCAGAGAATCATCGTGATACCGCGCAGGCGCATCGTCTGCGACGAGAATTCGGCAAATTGCTCGGTCTTGGTCACGCGCGAGAATATGTAGCCGTCGGCCAGACTGCTGAACTGACGGGAATACTTACGCATATTTTCGGCGTGAGCCTGTGGGATCTGTGCGTTAGACATATAGGGATGTGATGCTCTCTCTCGGACTTTTGCACAAATGTAAGTAAAAAGGAATAAATTATGTATAAAAGGGCGAAGTTTTTGCCTTTTTGACCAATAAAGGTGAATAAAATGCTAATAATAGGTGTGGCGGTAGGGCTATTCGGCGGAAATAGCGTATCTTTGCAGGCGTAATGAGTAAGTCGCCAATCATATCGACCTCGGATCTGCAGGAGCGCAAAAGCAAGCGATCCCTGTGGGGTATGTTGCTGAAGATCATCGTGCCGCTCGTAGTGTCGGTGGGGCTCTGCTACATCCTCTTCGCCAAGCAGGACTTCGGCGAGATGGTGAGGATAGTCCGGACCGAATGCGACTACCGCTGGATCGCCTACGGGCTGGTGCTCAATATCGGAGCGCTATGGTTCAGGGCACTGCGCTGGCGCCTGCAGTTGCAGGCCATAGGCGTGCGTCCTACGCTCGGCACTCTCTTCCTCAGCTTCTGCGGCACGTATGCAGTCAACCTCGTGTTTCCGCGTCTGGGCGAACTGTGGCGCACCGGATATATCGCTCAGGATCAGCACTCGCCCTTCGACTCCATATTCGGCTCAATGGTATCCGACCGTCTGGCCGACACGCTTACCGTAGGCTTGCTCACAGCTCTTACCTTTGCCGTAAGCGGCCCGGAGCTGATGAGCTATTTGGGGCAGGGCGATGGGGGGATGATGAGCCTGCTCAGCTCCCCGTGGCTGTGGATTGCCGCCGTCTGTGGCTGTGCCCTGTGTGCGGTAGTGTGGTATCTCTGCCGCCGTAAGCCCTGGATGCAGAAATTGATAGCTTTCGGTCGCGGGCTGTGGGACGGCTTCATCGCCATACTCCGTATGCGTGGCAAGGGATTGTGGCTCCTCTACACGCTCGGTCTGTGGGTGTGCTACTTTTCGTCGCTTTACCTTGCCTTCCACGCATTCCCCGCCACGGAGCAGGTGCTCGCCCGGCGCGGCGTAGAGGTGGTGCTGGTGTGCTTCGTCCTGTCGAGCCTCTCTATGGCCGTGCCCTCGCAGGGAGGTATAGGTCCGTGGCAATGGGCCGTGATGTTTGGCCTCGGCCTGTATGCGGCGGGAGTTCCGGAGCTTACCGAAGGGTACGCGGCTACCTTTGCCAATATGGTGATGGGCTCGCAGACGGTACTCTTCATCCTGCTTGGCCTGATGGCGTTCGGCGTGATCACGTTGCGCAATCGGCGCGTGAACCGAAAAAAGTAATTGAGCGTTATATGTTATAGCGAAGTGCGTAGTCTGCGATTTTATACCTATCTTTGCACTACGCCAAGAGAGCAAGTAAATAATTAGGTTTAATCATCAAGATATATGTCAGATATGTCGACTATCAAATGTATAGGCATTCTTACCTCCGGAGGTGACGCTCCGGGTATGAACGCCGCTATCCGTGCCGTGACTCGCAGTGCGATCTTCAGCGGCTTCCGTGTGAAGGGTATATACCGCGGCTACCGCGGCCTTATCTCCGACGAAATAGTGGAGTTTAAGACTCAGAATGTGTCCAACATAATTCAGATGGGAGGCACGATACTCAAGACGGCGCGGTGTCCGGAGTTCCAGACCCCGGAGGGTCGGCAGCTGGCCTACGATAATCTGCGCCGCCACGAGATCGACGCTCTGGTGG
>CAMWUX010000244.1 GCA_947177605.1 uncultured Porphyromonadaceae bacterium | reverse complement strand
GGCCAATCAGTTTAGCTTCAACTTCACTGCACAGGAATACGTCGACCGTAAGATGGTCGATGAAGTACGCTACCGCACCGAACTCGATCGTCAGTTGCTCTCGCTTCCCGGAGTCAAGGCTACAGATGAGAAAGCCGATACATCCGACGTCCGCTATCCGCGCATGGTCACCTTCAAATCCTACAATACAGCTATGGCAGCGGGCAAGTTGCTCCCGTTCAAGTCCGACGATACCAAGTCGATAGCCATACTCTATGCCGAGGGTGATATTACCGACGACGGCTCCGACGGTATTGCAGCCACCCGCCTTGTGGCACAGATCAATGAGATCGCCGAAGCCGACGATGTGGATGGTCTCATACTCCGCGTCAACTCCGGCGGAGGCAGCGCGTTTGCTTCAGAGCAGATCTGGAAAGCGCTCACTGAATTCAAGGCCACTACCGGCAAGCCGCTCTATGTATCGATGGGCAATATGGCCGCATCCGGAGGTTACTACATCTCCTGTTGCGCAGATAAGATCTACGCATCGCCCCTCACTCTCACCGGCTCCATCGGCATCTTCGGTCTGATACCCAATGCCGAAGGTCTCCTCAAGAATAAGCTCGGCGTGAATATCGTCGACGTGGCCACCAACGAAGGCCGCTTCCCCGACATTTTCCACCCGATGTCGGCCGAGCAGCGTGCAGCCATGCAGGGCTATGTCGATCGTGGCTACGAACTGTTTGTCAAGCGCTGTGCCGAAGGCCGTGGACTCACTGTAGAGCAGATCAAGGCGGTAGCCGAAGGCCGCGTATGGGATGGCCTGAGCGCGCTTGAAAACGGTCTCGTTGATGAGCTCGGTGGCCTCAACGCCACTGTGCAGGCCATGGCTCTTGCACTCGACGTGGATATGGATCACGTATCGCTAAAGGTATATCCGCAAAACCAGATCAACTGGTGGGAATCATTCGCCGAACTATCAGCCAATACACAGACTCTCGCTCAGATTGTATCGGGCGATCTCTCCGATCGTGCGGCATTCACAGCCGTCGTTGACCGTCTGAAGGCTATCAGCCCCCTGCAGGCACGCGTCAATTTCATGCTAATCCGCTGATTTACCACTATAGATGGCTAAAAGTAAGATACTGTCGGCGCTTCTGCTCTACCCCATAAGTAAAGTCTACGGATGGGTAGTGGCGGTGCGCAATGCCATGTTCAACCGCGGTATGCTCACACAGCACTCATTCGACATACCGGTGATCGTGGTCGGCAATATCTCTATGGGCGGTTCCGGCAAGACCCCACACACCGAATATATCGTCGATGCGCTTGCCTCACAGTTCCATATCGGCGTACTGAGCCGTGGATACAAGCGGCGTACCCGCGGATTTGTGATGGCATCGCCCGACTCCACGCCCGATGCTATCGGCGACGAGCCATATCAGATCTACACCAAATTCTGCCACCGCGGTGTGCGCGTGGCCGTATGCGAGGATCGCGTTAAGGGCATCAATATGATGCGCAAGCTCGATCCCGCGATCAATCTCATTGTGCTCGACGATGCCTTCCAGCATCGCTACGTCAAGCCTACATTGGCCGTGGTGCTTATGGAATACAGTCGTCCCGCTTATGCCGACAAGTTGCTGCCCTATGGTCGCTTGCGCGAACCGGTCACTGCGCTCGACCGTGCTGATATCGTAGTGGTGACCAAATGCCCCGCCTCAATGACACCCATGGAAGCGCGCATCATCCGTACCAACCTCAACCTGATGCCCTATCAGCGCCTCCTCTTCTCCGGTTTCCGCTATATGCCTCTGGTACCGCTCTTCCCTGAGGAATTTCCCGGCGGCCACGGCGCCCAGCTATCGCATCTAACCCGGGCCGACTCCATTCTCGCTGTGACAGGCGTGGCCAATCCGCGTCCCATGATCAAGTATCTCCGCACGTATAAGGCCAAAGTACGCATCAAGCGCTATTCCGACCACCATCATTTCTCTCATTCCGATATGGAGAGCATTCTGTCGAAGTTCACCTCAATGAGCGGGCATACCAAAATACTCGTCACCACCGAAAAGGATGCCGTGCGCCTTCGCCATAATCCATGCTTCCCGGCCGAATTGCGCCGGTGCAGCTACTATCTCCCGGTCATCGTCAGCTTCGACGAATTCAATACCGAGACCCTCGCCGGCGACATCATGCAGATGCTCCCCGGCAAGACGGCCGCATACGCAAATCAAGCCAATTCATAACAACACCAACTATAATACTCATAATCATGTTAGACACTATCAAGCAGACAGCCGACTACATTCGCAGTAAAGTCGACAATATCCCCTCCACAGCCATCATCCTCGGCACCGGACTTGGCGCCCTCGTAGATCATATCGACGACAAGACCTATATCCCCTACACCGAGATACCCAACTTCCCCGTATCTACCGTCGAAGGCCATAGCGGCAATCTCATCTTCGGGCGCCTCGGCTCCAAGCCCGTCCTTGCCATGCAGGGCCGCTTCCACTACTACGAAGGCTACGACATGAAGCAGGTCACC
>CAMWUX010000243.1 GCA_947177605.1 uncultured Porphyromonadaceae bacterium | reverse complement strand
CCATAGCGGTATCGTGCTCCGCCCCTCAACCCCTGTCAATCAATCGTGCATCATGAATTGTGCATCGTGCATTGGCGGGAATCCTCGCACGAAAAGCGTACAATGACATTTTTACCATAAATTTTATCCCCTCGACTTATATTGACCCCGACTTACTGGTTTCAGGAAGAAAAAATCGGGATGAGGTGTTGGAAGTAGCGTGGAAATTAGCTATATTTGCTTTTGTGATTCAACCGCTACTACCGTGAGATACTACAGCACCAACGACCGATATATCGAGGTACCGCTACGCAAAGCCATCATGCAGAGTGTAGCGCCCGACGGTGGCGTATATATGCCCGACAGTATTCCGCTGATTCCACGCGCACTCTTCACCCATATCCCGAAGATGTCGCTCACGGAGATTGGATATGTGGCCGCAACGACTTTGTTCGGCTCGGATATCCCCGCGGCAGAGCTGAAATCTATCGTTGCTGATACACTCACGTTCCCTATACCTTTGCATGAAGTAGCCCCGTCGATATACGCGCTTGAACTTTTCCATGGCCCGACAGGTACATTTAAGGATGTCGGTGCACGATTCATGGCGCGCTTGATCAAATATTACACTTCGTCGCAATTCGGCGAGGAGCGCTCGCTTAATGTCGTAGTGGCCACATCAGGTAATACCGGCAACGCCGTAGCGAATGCGTTTGCCAATGTGCCGGGGGTCAACGTGATAATCTTCCATCCTCAGCGGTCGGCGATGCGTGTTGATGCGGATGCGTTTGCCACGATCGCCCCCAACATCCACCCAATCGGCATACGTGGTACATTCAACGAATGTCAGCAACTGGTGAAGATGGCCTACAACGATACGGAGCTGAACGAGCGCCTGAGCCTCACATCGGCCAACTCTATCAATATAGCGCGTCTGCTTCCCCAGACATTCTACTTCTTCCAGGCCTACGCACGGCTGGCCGAAATGGGACTGAGCGTCGACGGTATGACCATCGGCACTCCTTGCGGCAATCTCGGCAATCTCACCGCCGCTCTGTTTGCCAAGCAGATGGGTTTGCCGCTCAAGAGTATAATCGCCGCCGGTCAGGACAACGAGCGTCTGTGGGGATCGATACAGAACGGCCGTTTGGCTGTAAATGACTTTAACGATCAAGCTCTGTCGACCAACCTGTCGCGCATCAACGCACTTATACAGACATCTCCCCGCCTGGCCGACAATATCGAGTGCCATACATACACAGCTGAAGAAATTGCCGAGCAGATCAAGGATACACACGTTCGCTACGGTTATCTCCTCAACACGCGTTCGGCACTGGCCTTTAAGGCCGTGGCTTCAACTGCTACCGATGGCTCACCCCGCGTCTTTCTGGCAACCGTACGCCCCGACCACGATTCGCCTCCGGCCGCAGCACACCGTCAGATACCAATGGCCGCACACCCCATCCTATCGCCGGTTTACGCTGATATCCGGCGCTATCTGATCGACAGATTTTCCAAATAACAATCATCCAAATATATTAAATCGCAAATAATTATGGCCAATAAACGCAAACTCAAGAAAGAGATCCGCTACATCTGTGGCGATCTCGCGCTCGAAACGATCCTCACCGCCGAATACATTCCCGGTGCCAATATTTCGAAGCTCAACGAACTGGTAGCCAAGATTGCCGCCCTTCAGGAGCACGCTTTGAAACTTACCTCATTTACATTCGACAAATCGCCCCGCGAATTTGAAAACCGGGCCGAATACCGCAAAGCTCTCGCCGCCTATCACATGGCAGCTTACACCAAATTCCGCGAAGACTTCAACAATCAGATGTCGGAGATTGTTAAAGAACTGAATGCCGCTATTCCCCAGGAGCAGCGCGATATGTGTAAAGAACTCGCAAAATAATAATTCTCAATAATGAAGTGGCTTAGCAACTTAATATTACGCCTGACCGGATGGAAGGTCAACATCACGGTGCCCGACTATCCGAAGGTAATTATATGCGTTGCGCCACACACATCTAATTGGGATTTCGTACTCGGAAAACTGGCCTACGCCGCCGTAGAGCGTAGGGCCGGTTTCCTGATGAAATCGTCGTGGTTCTTCTTCCCCCTCGGACTGATATTCAAATCCATAGGCGGTGTCCCCGTGAAGCGCGGCAAAGGCAGTTCGCTGGTGGATACACTCGTTGAACGCTACCGGACCTCCGACCGGCTCGCTCTTGCCATCACCCCCGAAGGCACCCGTAGCCTCACCACACGCTGGCACACCGGATTCCTACGTATAGCGCTTGAAGCTAACGTACCGATAGTACTTGGAGTTCTCGACTTTGCCACGAAGCAAATACTGATCGAAGATACATTCACCCCTACCGGCGACATTGACTCCGATCTCCGGCGTGTGAAGGACTACTATCGCCCGTTCGCGGGTAAATATCCCGACAAATTTTCAGCCGACTGATCGATGCCTTCCACCACCCTCACCGCAGCCATCATACCACTCGATATCAAGGCACTCGACAGCAACTTCAACGTAAGTGCTGCAA
>CAMWUX010000242.1 GCA_947177605.1 uncultured Porphyromonadaceae bacterium | reverse complement strand
CACCAACAAGGGGACACGGGAGTATCCCGTATTCCCCGAGGATATGGTGGTGCGTACCGTAGCCAACAAGAGCAAGGTGAAGATTGCAATCATCCATGCCATCGACCGTAAGATACCCCTCGATGAAATCGCCCGCTCCCACGGATTCGATATGCCCGAACTGCTTGAGGAGATCGAGGCTATAGTCAATTCCGGTACACGTATCAACGTAAAGTATTTTATAGATGAGATACTCGATGAGGATCAGCAGAGTGAGATCATCGACTACTTTATGTCGAGCGAAAGTGGAAGTATCGACGACGCCGTGAAAGAATTCGACGACGAATATACACCCGAGGAAATACGTCTCGTACGTATCCGGTTCCTATCTGAAATGGGTTATTGATATATGGAAATATATGGAAAATGTAATAGAATACAAGAGTGTGGATCTCAACCGCGGCCCTGTGGCTGTGCTCCGCGATGTCAACCTCTCGGCAGGGGAGGGCGAACTGGTATATCTCATCGGTAAGGTAGGCTCCGGAAAGACCACGCTGCTCAAATCGCTCTACGGCGAGGTACCTGTAGCATCCGGTCAGGCTACAGTACTCGGGTATGATCTTACCCGGCTCAATCACAAGCAGGCTGCTATGCTTCGTCGCCAAGTAGGTATTCTGTTTCAGGACTTCCGTCTGTTGCCCGACAGAAGTGTGGCCGACAATCTCGATATCGTGCTTCGTGCCACCGGCTGGAAAGACAAACTTGAGCGTGAGGCTCGTATTGAAGAGGTGCTCAAGCGCGTAGGTATGTTTGGCAAGAGCTATAAGATGCCGCATCAATTATCCGGCGGCGAACAGCAGCGCGTGGTAATGGCTCGCGCCGAACTCAACAGTCCGCGTCTGATGCTTGCCGATGAGCCTACGGGTAATCTTGATCCCGATACTGCCGCTTTGATTATGCAGCGCTTGAAGGAGATAGCCGAAGGTGGTGCTACAGTCCTGATAGCAACCCATAATCTGGCACTGGCATCGCAGTTTGATGCCCGTACCTTCCATTTTGCTGATAAGAGCGTTACTACCGATTAATCATTGTAGCGTCGCAGGATCGGCGTGTAGGCGTCGATACGTCGGTCGCGTAGAAACGGCCACCAGCGGCGCACGGTTTCCGTCCGTTCCATATCTATTTCCACAACCTTGATCCATTCGCTTTCAGCCGGTGCCATAGCGAGGATTTCGCCTTGTGGACCCGCTACGAAGCTGTGCCCCCAGAACGTGATTCCGTTGGTCACTCCCGACGGATCGGGCTCAAATCCTGTACGGTTCACGCTTATCACCGGGATGCCGTTGGCTACTGCGTGTGAGCGCTGGATCGTGATCCATGCGTTGAGCTGGCGCTCCTTCTCTTCAGGGGTATCAGTGCTTTCCCAACCAATGGCAGTAGGATAGATAAGCAATTCCGCTCCCGACATCGCCATCACTCGTGCTCCCTCGGGGTACCACTGATCCCAGCATACCATCACACCGAGACGCCCGATCGAAGTATCGATCGGATGAAATCCCAGATCGCCGGGCGTGAAATAGTATTTCTCGTAATATGCAGGGTCATCAGGGATATGCATCTTACGGTACTTCCCGGCCATAGAGCCGTCGCGATCGAATACTACGGCAGTGTTGTGATATAGGCCGGGTGCGCGACGCTCAAAAAGCGATGTCACAAGTACAGCGTCGGCCTCACGTGCGAGAGCGGCATAGTAGTCGGTCACGGCAGAAGGGATCTCAATGGCGAGATCGAAGTTATCGGCCGACTCTGTCTGGCAGAAGTAGAGTGAGTCGTGGAGTTCCTGTAATACTATGAGGTCGGGATGGTGTTCTTTAGTCACTGTGCGAACGGCTTCGGCAAGTCGTGTGCGATTGAGAGCTACGTCGGCCGTCTTGGCCTGCTGTATGAGGGCTGCTTTTATTGATTTTTTCATAAGAGTGGTAGGGGGATCTGCATTGTGGCACAGTGCAGAGAGCCGTTTTGGTGAATGAGGGTAGTGGCATCGACAGGTATGACCGGGCGCTCGAACACGGCTTCGATTGTCATGGCCGCGAGGCGGTCGGGCATAGGCTGACGATATGTGGGCATAAACACCACATCTGGTAGAGCGAGGAAGTTGGCATAAGTCGCTGCGAGCCGACGGCCGTCGGTATCATAAATCGGGTCGGGCATAGGCAGCTCTACGAGATGATAGGGCATACCGTTGGCATCGGTGAATTCCCGGAGTTGCGATAGCATCGCTTTTAGTCCGGGATAATGCGGGTCGTCAGGATCGGAACACCCGTTGTATAGAATCACGTTGCCGGGTGCGAAGCGGGCTATTGTATCGATATGACCGTCGGTGTCATCGCCCTCCATTCCTCCATGGTCGAGCCACAGCACTTTCTTAGCGCCAAGCAGCCTGTGCAGGCGTTCCTCAATCTCCTCTTGGGAGTATGAGCCGTTGCGGTTAGGGGAGAGCAGGCAGCGCGATGTAGTGAGTATCGTACCATCGCCGTCGGATTCGATAGAGCCACCCTCGAGTATG
>CAMWUX010000241.1 GCA_947177605.1 uncultured Porphyromonadaceae bacterium | reverse complement strand
AATTATGCATCGTGCATTGGCGGGAATCCCCGCACGAAAAGCGTACAATGACATTCTTACCATAAATTTCTCTCCGGTTCCCACCAACTCCGTAGGGACATCGCTTCGCGATGTAAAATACACCATTTGGCAGATTACCAGCCGATTGTAGGGGCGATTTTCAAATCGTCAGCCTTAGCAACCACAGCGTCAGCCGTGGAGGGGAAGCTACAGATTGCGCCCGCGCAATCCTGCTTTCCACACCCTCACGCCACATGAGGGACGAAAAGCGAAAAGTTAAATCACTTTTGTATAAGGCACAAAGTTTAGTAATGTGTTGAAAAATTCGTATATTTGCCCTCCATATTCCTATGCACGGAATACGAGACCAAATACCATGATCACAATAAGACAACGCAACGCATGAAAAACTTTGCTATGATACCAAATTTAAGTAAACTATTTGCAGGCCTTTGTGCACTCTCATTCTTCAGCACATATGCCGCTCAGACCACATGGGGCGACTATTGGGAAAACCAGTCGATTTTCGCAGTCAATAAAGAAGTTGCCCATGCCACTACAACCCCCTACGCCACCGTCGCCGAACTCAAAGCCGACGCCCCATTCTTCGCTCACCCGTGGGTATCCCCGTCATCCTCGCGCGTGAAGTCGCTCAATGGCGAGTGGGCGTTTTACTTCGTCGACGAACCCTCCAAGCGCCCGCTCGACTTCTATCAGGAAGGCTACGACGTATCAGGCTGGGATCGCATCTCAGTGCCATCCAACTGGGAAATGAAAGGCTACGATATGCCCCTCTACGTCAACGTCGATTATCCCTTTGCCAAGAATCCCCCGAAGATACAGCGTCATAGTTCATATTCCGATTACGGAGTGAATCCCGTCGGATCTTACGTGACCAATTTCGACGTCCCGGCATCATGGGCCGATCACCGGCTTCTTCTTAACTTCGAAGGCATTTACTCCGCCGCCTATGTGTGGGTCAACGGTCAGTTCGTAGGATATACACAGGCCGCCAACACCGATCATGAATTTGACATAACCGATGCCGCCCGTCAAGGCCGTAACACACTGGCCGTACAGGTATTCCGTTGGTGCGACGGCTCCTATCTCGAAGACCAGGATATGTGGCGCATGAGCGGCATATACCGCGATGTCACTCTGACAGCAGTGCCCCAGGCATTCGTCCGCGACCACTATATCACATCCGAATTATCCCCCGCATCCGATTACACATCCGGCACATTCAACGTCGCCCTCGACATCGACAATCGCGCCACAAGCGCCCGCACACTGTCGGCCCACGTCGAGCTCCTATCCCCCTCCGGTGAAGTGAAGCACACCTTCCCGGCGCAGAAGATCACGTCGCTCGCATCCGGCACCTCGTCCAAACTCAACTTCTCCGCCACCCTCTCCAACCTCAGCCTGTGGAATGCCGAGACACCTAATCTCTACACCGTAGTCGTATGGCTTGAAGATGAAAACGGCAATCAGACAGAAGCATTCTCCACAAAATACGGATTCCGCCATATTGAGATCGCAAACCGATTCGTACATATCAACGGCAAGAAAGTATTCTTCAAAGGCACCAACCATCACGACACCCACCCCATGTACGGACGTGCCATCGATATGGAGACCCTGCTGAAAGACGTCAAGATGTTCAAGCAATACAACATCAACACCCTCCGCACAAGCCACTACCCCAAGCAGCCCAAGATGTATGCCATGCTCGACCACTTCGGCATCTACGTCATGGACGAAGCCGACGTCGAATGTCATGCTTACACCTCTTTGAGCAGCAACTCTTCATGGATTCCCGCCTTTGTCGACCGTGAAGAGCGCATGGTGTTGCGCGACCGCAACCATCCCAGCGTAATATTCTGGTCCATGGGCAACGAAAGCGGCGACAACTCCAACTTCAAAAACTGCTACGATGCTATCCGGGCGCTCGACTCCCGCATAATCCACTATGAGGGTATCGACGGCGACACATGGCGCTACACCGACATGACATCAAAGATGTATCCCAGCCTTACCACCCTCATCAATCACGACTCCCGGAGCGACACCCGTCCCCACTTCCTCTGCGAATATGCCCATGCCATGGGTCAGGCCATAGGCAACCTCCAGGAGTACTGGGATATAATCGAATCGAGCAACCGCACCATCGGCGGCTGTATCTGGGACTGGGTCGATCAGGCCATATACCACCCCGACGAAATCGCCGCGGATAATATCAAAGGCTTCTATACCGGCTACGACTTCTCGGGACCTCATCAGGGCAACTTCTGCTCCAACGGTATCGTAGGCCCTCTCCGCGAACCCACCGGCAAACTCCAGGAAGTGAAGCACGTCTACCGCTACATAAAGATGTCCGATTTCAATGCCGCAGCCAAGACCATATCGGTCAGCAACACCTACGACTTCATCGACCTCTCCGGATTCAAAGTCCTTTGGTCCGTGAGCCGCAACGGCGAAGATGTGGAGTCCGGCGTCATATCCGATTTCAACCTCGCTTCCGAGGCCACCGGCACACTCGCCATACCCTACAC
>CAMWUX010000240.1 GCA_947177605.1 uncultured Porphyromonadaceae bacterium | reverse complement strand
ACATGGAACGGTATGCGCATCAACAGCCCGATGCTCGGCATGACTGACTTCTCCACCATTCCATCATACTTCATCGATCAGGCTACTCTGCTCCACGGCACATCTTCGGTCAATGAGACGGGTGGCGGATTAGGCGGTGCGGTGAAACTCGGCACACTGCCATCGGTGGCTCCCGGATTCAATCTGCAATATGTGCAGGGCATAGGGTCATTCCGCACGTTCGACGAATTCGCACGCTTCACATACGGCAACGATCACTGGGACGTGTCGACCCGCGTGGTGTATTCCTCATCACCTAACGACTATACCTATATCAACCACGACAAGCGCGAGAACATTTACGACGACAATCATCAGATCATAGGCTGGTATCATCCGAAGGAGCGCAACCGCAGCGGATCATATAAGGATTTCCATGCTCTGCAGGAGGTGTACTACAACACGGGGCGCGGTGACCGCTTCGGACTCAACGCCTGGTATATCCGCTCCAACCGCGAGCTGCCGATGCTTACAACCGACTACGGATATGAAAGCGACTTCGACAACCGTCAGAAGGAAAACACGCTGCGTGCGGTAGCATCGTGGGATCACCGCCGGAGTTCGTGGCGAACAGGGCTGCGCGCGGGCTACATACATACCCGCATGGGCTACGATTACAGCCGCGAAGTGGCTCCGGGTATCTGGGCGGATATGACTCGCTCAAGAAGCCGGGTCAACACAGTGTACGGTCAGGCCGAAGGCGAATACAGTCCATCGCGCCGACTCTACCTCACCGCATCGCTATCGGCTCATCAGCATTTCGTAAAGAGCGCCGACAAGAATGTGATACTCCAGGATGGCGACCGCGCTATTGTGGGCTACAACAAAGCGCGCGTAGAGCTGTCGGGGTCGGCATCGGCCAAATGGCAGCCGATAGACCGACTGGGGCTGTCGGCGGTGGTAAGGCAGGAGATGGCCGGTACGACGTGGGCGCCGGTGATTCCGGCTCTGTTTGTCGATGGCATATTGTCGCCTGCGGGCAACGTGATGCTAAAGGCTTCGGTATCGCGCAATCACAAGTTCCCGACTCTCAACGACCTCTACTTCCTTCCGGGCGGCAATCCAAATCTGCTGAGCGAAAGCGGTTGGACTTACGACGCCGGAATCAGTTTCGATCTCGGTGGCAAGAAGCCTTTCCCGTTTTCGATGGGGGGCAGTCTCACATGGTTTGACTCCCGCATCGACAACTGGATCATCTGGCTTCCCACCACCAAGGGGTTCTTCTCGCCGCGCAATGTGAAGAAGGTTCACGCCTACGGTATCGAGGGTAAACTTAATGTGGCCTTCGAACCGGCTAAGGGCTGGGTATTCGACCTGAGCGGATCTTATTCGTGGACGCCTTCGATCAACGAGGGGGAGAAATTGTCGCCGGCCGACCGCTCGGTAGGCAAGCAACTCCCCTACGTGCCACGCCACTCTGCATCACTGACCGGGCGGCTGACGTGGCGGTCGTGGAGTTTCCTCTACAAATGGGCGTATTATTCGGAACGCTACACGATGTCGAGCAACGATATTACGCTCACCGGTGCGCTACCGCCCTACTTTATGAGCAATATCTCTCTCGAAAAAAATCTGAAATTCAGACCGGTGGATCTTCAGCTGAAGCTGGCTGTAAACAATCTCTTCAATGAAGACTATCTGTCGGTACTCTCCCGACCTATGCCCGGTATCAATTTTGAATTCTTCATCGGTATCACTCCAAAATTCGGTAAGAAATGAATAAACTCACCTATATATCAATAGCCATCTGGCTCCTTCTCTCAGCCTGCGGCCACGGCCACTCCAACGATGTGGAATATGCGGATACCCTCTACACTCCCGTATATGCGCAGGGCTTCGCCATATATGCCGACAAGGATGGCGGCAGGGTGATAGAGAGCATCAACCCCTGGCAGGGAAGCGACAGTGTGACCACACAACTGCATATCAGTGATGCGCCGGAGCGGATTATAGTGACGTCGTCGACATTCGTGGCTATGCTCGATGCCCTCGATGCTACAGATCGCATAGTAGGCGTGTCGGGTATCGACTATATCAGCAATCCGAGGATTCAGGCCCGGCGCAATGAGATTACCGATATAGGCTATGAGGGTAATATCGACTATGAGAGCCTTATGGCCGCCGATCCGGATCTGGTGATGCTCTACGGGGTGAACGGCGCAAGCTCGATGGAGGGTAAGCTCCGAGAACTGGGGATTCCCTATATCTACATAGGCGACTACCTTGAGGAGTCGCCGCTCGGCAAAGCTGAATGGCTTGTGGCCGTCGGTGAGGTAATAAATAGGCGTGAAGTGGCCGAAAGTCTCTTTGCCGAAATTCCTGAACGCTACAATGCTCTAAAAGATAGGGTAGCCGAAATCAATGCTCAGCGCCCGGGCGTGATGCTCAACGTGCCCTACGGTGATTCGTGGTTCATGCCGTCGACCGGAAGCTACATGGCGCAACTCATTGATGATGCAGGAGGCAACTACCTATACACTAAAGATTCCTGTATCTTATAAACATCTGACGCTGCCGACGAACTCTAGGGTGT
>CAMWUX010000239.1 GCA_947177605.1 uncultured Porphyromonadaceae bacterium | reverse complement strand
GTAGCAGCAACCACGATGATAGCACCGTCCATCTGAGCAGCACCGGTTACCATGTTCTTAACGTAGTCAGCGTGGCCGGGGCAGTCAACGTGAGCGTAGTGACGGTTAGCGGTTTCGTATTCTACGTGAGCGGTGTTGATGGTAATACCACGTTCCTTTTCCTCGGGAGCGTTGTCGATCTGGTCGAAGGACTTCACCTCAGAGAGACCTGCCTTAGCAAGTACGGTGGTGATAGCTGCGGTAAGAGTGGTTTTACCGTGGTCAACGTGACCGATAGTACCGATGTTAACATGCGGTTTCGTTCTTTCAAATTTCTCTTTAGCCATAACTTTTTGCTATTATATATTGTTAGTGTTGTAAGCGAATTGTTCGGTTTTCTAATCACGACGCCACGAAAGGCATAGGCACAATCGGGGCTGTCGGATATTACAAAAATTTGAGCCGATGGCGGGATTTGAACCCGCGACCTCTTCCTTACCAAGGAAGTGCTCTACCCCTGAGCTACATAGGCAATTGTCGGTTTTTAGAGCGGAAGACGAGGCTCAAACTCGCGACCCTCAGCTTGGAAGGCTGATGCTCTATCAACTGAGCTACTTCCGCGAAAACAGTTATTGTGGGCGCGGATGGATTCGAACCACCGAAGGTGAAAACCAGCAGATTTACAGTCTGCCCCATTTGGCCACTCTGGAACACGCCCTGATTTCATTCATTCCATCCCGGCCTCTGCCGGTAGGTTTTGTTTCTTTCGAGCCTCTTGTCGGATTCGAACCAACGACCCCGAGATTACAAATCACGTGCTCTGGCCAACTGAGCTAAAGAGGCAGGCTCGCTTTTGTCATTTCGGGCGCTCGGCCCCAAAAGCGATTGCAAAGTTACGCACATTTTTTGAATCTGCAAATATTCCGGGATTTTTTTCGGCATTTTTCGCAATCTTTTTCATCAGCCACCTACTCCGTCCCATTTTACACATCTATAATATAGAGACAATATTTTACGAATAGGGGATAATTCGCTATCTTTGCACATATCTCTCCAATCAACGACTACAACATCAACTACAAACTATGAACGAAACTATCAATGCCCGCATCCGGGCCCTGCGCGACGATATGCGTCAGGCAGGTATTGATGCCACCATTATCCCTCAGACCGATCCGCATCAGAGCGAGTATCTGGCCGATCACTGGCAGGTACGCCGCTGGCTGTCGGGCTTCACCGGCTCAGCCGGCGACCTTGTAGTCACTCAATCCGAGGCGTGGCTATGGGCTGATTCGCGCTATTGGCTGCAGGCGGCCCAGCAGCTTGCCGACACTCCGATAGCAGTGATGGAGGAAGGCAAGGAAAACATACCCACTATAGCCGACCAACTTACCGACACACTCGCTTCTGGCGCAACCGTGGGTATCGACGGTATGCTCTTCGACGCCGGCAGGGTAAAAGTGCTACAAGGCGCTCTTGCAGCCAAAGGAATCAGCCTGCGCGCCGACTATGATCCGGTCGACCGCTTATGGACCGATCGCCCTGCCCTGCCCCCGGATCAAGTATTCATCCACGACACAAAGTATTCCGGCGAATCAGCCGAGTCCAAAATCGAGCGAATACTCGCCGATGTAGCCGCCAAGGGCGCCAACGCCATATTCGTGAGCGATCTCGCAGAGATTGCATGGACACTCAACGTGCGCTCCGCCGACGTAGAGTGCAATCCCGTGGCCACATCCTTCCTGTATCTTAGCCCCGACAGCAAGATACTCTTTATCGACCCGACCAAAGTCTCCGCCGACGTAAAAGCAAAGCTATCCGAGGCATCAGTAGAGATTAAGAGCTACGGAGCGGTAGTGGAATCACTGCGCACCCTCCCGACCGACACCAAGGTTCTTGTCGACGGCAGCCGTACCGCCTACGCCCTGCTCGAAGCTTTAGGCGAAAAGGCATTCGTCGCCCCCTCCCCTATCCCGGTATTCAAGGCCGTGAAAAACGACGTGCAGCTGCGTGGCGTACGCGACGCGATGGTTCGCGACGGTGTAGCCATGGTACACTCGCTGATGGAGATCGAGTCGAAGGTAATGGCCGGTCAGCCATTGACGGAGCTCGGCGTAGTAGATATCGTCGACGGCAACCGCCGCAAAGACCCCCTATTCTTCGATCTCAGCTTCGATACAATCGCAGGCTATGGCCCCCACGGAGCCATCGTCCACTATGAACCCACGGCCGAAAGCAGTACCGATATCCACACCGGATCCCTTCTGCTTATCGACTCCGGAGGTAATTACCTCGACGGCACCACTGACATCACCCGCACAATATCGCTCGGCCCCCCCTCCGACGCGCAGCGCCGCGACTTCACTCTTGTGATGAAAGGTCACATTGCCATAGCTACCGCCATATTCCCTGCCGGTACACGCGGCGCGCAACTCGATGTACTCGCCCGCATCAATCTATGGAAAGAGGGTCTGAGCTATCTCCACGGCACAGGTCACGGCGTAGGTCACTTCCTCAACGTACACGAAGGACCGCAGAAAGTCGCGCTTAACCTCAGCCGCTTCCCGTTCAAGCCCGGCATGCTCACCTCAAACGAACCAGGTCTCTAC
>CAMWUX010000238.1 GCA_947177605.1 uncultured Porphyromonadaceae bacterium | reverse complement strand
TGGTCGTCCACGATGTTGGCAAGGTGATATGTAGGTAGGTCGTCGGCGCTCTTGTAAAGCACCTTGTCGTCGAGAATCGAAGAGTTGATCGTTACGGTGCCGCGCAGCAGGTCGTTGACCTTCACCTCTCGGCCGGGCTCGATCTTGAATCGCACCACGTATTTTTCGCCGGCGTCGATGAGTCGCTTCACTTCGTCGGCGGGCATCGACAGCGAATTGCGCATCGACATACGGGTGGAGGCATCGTACTGGAAGTTGGGCGTAGCTGCGCGGGCAGCTTCAAGTTCGGCGGGAGTATCGAATGCAATATAAGCGCGTCCGGCATCAAGCAGCTTGGCCACGTGCTCGCGATAGATATCGCGACGCTCGCTCTGCTTGTATGGCCCATACTTGCCACCCTCTCTCACTCCTTCGTCGATGGTGATGCCGAGCCACGCAAGAGCCTCATTGATATAATCCTCAGCTCCCGGCACGAAACGCTGGGAGTCCGTATCCTCGATACGCAGTATCATATCGCCGCCGTTCTGGCGCGCGAAGAGATAATTATAGAGCGCGGTGCGTACACCGCCTATGTGAAGAGGCCCTGTGGGCGACGGTGCGAAGCGCACCCTTACTTTTCGTTGCATAACTAAATATCAGTTGATCGTATATTGTGGCGCAAAATTACAAAATCCGAAGCCAACGGCAAAAAGTTGGCTCGGAATCAGTCGACGCATATCTCGTCGACGAAGATAAATCCCTTGCAGCCTGCACCGCGGCTGTCCCAC
Source organism: uncultured Porphyromonadaceae bacterium (assembly GCA_947177605.1). GTDB lineage: Bacteria > Bacteroidota > Bacteroidia > Bacteroidales > Muribaculaceae > Paramuribaculum. Next base: position 1,830 of record CAMWUX010000238.1, on the reverse strand, counting down.
GACGGGATAGCGTCGACGCAACCGGCCTCTACCTTGACGTAGCGCGCCGGAGTGGATGCGAAGTTGAGGGTATGGGTGCGGATCTCCTGCACATTCTGTCCGGCCTGCTCGGGAATGAGCTTGGCCACCTGAGTGAATTCTTTGCCGTCGGTCGACACGGACACTACGATCTCCTCGGCATCGAATATCCAGTTGGGAGTATCTACGAGGTTGCGCAGCGTGACGCGGTGCACGGGCACCAGACGATTGAGATCTACGGTGGCCACCAGCGGTGTGCCCTCGAAGCCTATCCACTCACCGGTATTGAATGCGCTTCCGCCGAAGCGGCCGTCGGTGAGCAGCGAGGGGCCGGTGGAGGTGTAGCGCGAATGGGGCGTAGTGGCGAAGGTCACTTCGCAGGAGGTAGCTTTATTATATGTGACCGTGTCGGAAAACATACGGCTCTCGCCTGTAGGCCGGAAAGCCTTGGCATTGAAGCGGCAGTTTGATTCGATCACCACCGGCTCGGTGTAGAGCGGACTGGCGAGTGTGGGCACAGAGCCATCAGTGGTATAGTGGATCGGCGCATTGTCGATAGTGCGGAGATCGGCCACTATCTTGTTTTTGCCGTAGTCGGATACGAGACCGCCCTGGATGTCAAACACATGGGTGGCGTAGTTGTAGCCGAGCGTGCGGTAAAGATCAATAAGTCGGGGCAGACGCTGAGTGAAGGCATCATAGTCCTTCTGCTCGGGGGCGAGCCACTGCACTTCGCTCAGAGCGGCAAGTCGGGGCAATTCCATGTATTCCACGTGGGGGAATGTCTCGATATATTCGGTCCAGAGATTGGACTGCGCGCCAAGTATGTGCTTGGCTTCCTCTTCGGTAAGACCGGCCACAGGATTGAGGCTGTAGACTTTCTCTACAGGCACGTATCCGCCGATGCTGAGAGGCTCGGATGCCTGGTCGCGGCTCTGGCAGTAGTCGAAGTAGCAGTAGTTGGTAGGCGTCAGGATAGCGTCGTGACCCTGGCGGGCAGCTGCGATAGCTCCTTCGGTACCGCGCCACGACATCACTGTGGCGCCGGGGAAGAGACCACCCTCGATGATTTCGTCCCAACCGATCATCTTGCGGCCGAGACCGGCAAGAGTATTGGCGGCGTGAGCCATAACCCACGACTGGAGCTTCTGCTCCTTGGAGCTATGCTCATCCGACACAAAGCCCAGCTCGGCAATGCGAGCCTGACATTTGGGACACTCCTCCCAGCGGAATTTGGGACACTCGTCGCCACCTATATGAATATATTCCGAAGGGAAGAGCTCGACCACTTCGGCCAGTACATCGTCGATAAACTGCAGGGTGGAATCGTTGCCGGCGCAGAGCACATCGTCCGACACACCCCAGCGGGTCCACACCTCGTACGGACCGCCCGTACAACCGAATTCGGGATATGCAGCCAGAGCTGCGAGCATATGTCCGGGAAGGTCGATTTCAGGAATCACGGTGATATGGCGATCGGCGGCATACTTCACGATGTCGCGCACTTCATCCTGCGTATAATAGCCGTCGTAGGGCTTGCCGTCGAGCGAATCGAAGTCGTGACCCACGCAGGTGCCTTTGCGCTTGGCGCCGACCTCGGTGAGCTTGGGATACTTCTTGATTTCGAGGCGCCAGCCCTGATCGTCGGTGATATGCCAGTGGAAGCGGTTGATATTATGGAGAGCGATCATATCGATAAACTTCTTCACCGAATCGGCCGGGAAAAAGTGGCGCGAGGTGTCGAAGTGAGTGCCGCGGTAGGAGAATCGGGGATAGTCGGAAATCTTCACTGCCGGGAAGCTGACCTTACCC
>CAMWUX010000237.1 GCA_947177605.1 uncultured Porphyromonadaceae bacterium | reverse complement strand
GCCGTGAGCATCGCCCGCGGCCCACACTCCCCCGACGACCCGTATAGCGGATTCAACGCCTGCCACTACGTAGGCGATGATCCGGCTCACGTCGACGCCTGCCGCCGCGACCTCGCCACAACGCTCGGACTCACACCCGACCGGTTGATCATACCCCGCCAGACCCACTCAGCCCGCGTAGAGATCGTCACCGATCCGACAGCAGTACTCGAAGGAGTCGACGCACTCGTCACCGGCCGCCACGGCATAGCACTGTGTATCAACACCGCCGACTGCGTACCCGTAGTCCTTGCCGACCCCGTGGCCGGCGTAATCGGCGCAGCCCATAGCGGCTGGCGCGGCACCATAGCATCCATCGCCGCCCTCACCGTCGACGCAATGGTAAGCCTCGGAGCCGACCCCGGGCGCATACAGGCCGCCATGGGGCCATGCATCTGCGGCCGATGCTACTGCGTAGGCGAAGAGGTTGCCCTTCAGTTTATTGACAAATATGGTGATGAGTCTGACCAAGTGGTCAGACCATCCGGTCAGTACCACATCGACCTACCGCAAGCCGTGCGGCTCACCCTGCTCCACGCAGGGCTCAAGCCCGGGCACATATCCCTACCTACGGAGTGTAGCCATCACACCCCTGCCGGGCGCTGGCCATCCGCACGCCGCCTCGGCATCGCCTCACCCCGCACCCTCACCGCCATCCTCAGCTATTACTGACCAATTATTATAAATGCTCTTACAATACACAGCCAAATCTCATTTTTTTTATCATTTTTGGCTGATTGATGTAAGTAAAGTAGACTCGTATGTGGTATGATTATTCCGGAAGGGGGCCGCGGGGGAAGGCATCGATGAAGCTGCCCGGCGTAGAATTGATGATACGGCAGCCTGCACGGCGCGCGAAGCGCTCTATCAGATGATAGGCGCGGAATGCCACATAGAAGCTGTGGATTATCTGATGTATGCGGATATCCTTGTAAATCGTGGCCGAGCGCTGATGCTCCTCCTTGTTGTCCTCATAGTAGTGAGGCTGCACCGACACCACCGTATTATTATCGTCGACTTCGAGCGTGCGCGTCCACGAATGGTCGGCACCGGTCACGTATACCGTCTTGAATCCCATCTTTATAGCGCACATCAGCGAAGGTATCAACACATTGCGCGGGCGCGGCATCGCGCGACCCGACCCGTAGGCAAGGTTCTCAAACCACTCATAGCCCTCCACGCCTACCATATTGAAGCCCTCCACAGTAATATTGGCGCCCAGCCCCATAGCCTTCACCCGCTTCATCATCTTCAGCGGTATGAGCAGACGCATAGGCCAGTCCACCCGTCGGCGGATATTCTGCCACAGGCGCTCCACATTCTCGTAGCCCTCCACAGTGAAGAAAGCCGGATCGGCCATCACGTAGTATTCCGGCCGGAAGCGGTAAAATTCGTCAGTATTGGCAGCGAAGTTCACAGCCAGCAGCGGATACTTGTCGAGCGACGCCGCGTGGTCGCGTATCGTCTCTCGCAGCGAGGGACCGTTGGCCATTATTATCAGCGAATCAGCACCGTCCGAAGCCGGCGTGATGCGGCAGCGCCCCGTGCCGGCCACTATCTTGACTACTCCCTTCATAGTGCGGCCGGTCTTTTCCAGCCACGATGTAAATACAGCGGTTTTCATATATGGCAGCAAATGTAGTGAATTTTCATTACATTTGCATTCAGAAAACATGAACGAGACTGCCCCATACATGAAAATCGACGTCGACGCGGTGCTCCGCGCCCGTCTGCCGCGCCACTACCGGTGGATACCGCGGCCGCTCATCCGCATGGTGGAGCGCACCATCTGCCAGGATCAGCTCAACGACCTGCTCCGCCGTAACGCAGGCCGACGCGGCGCCGAATTCTGCGCCGGTGTACTCTCCGATCTCAATATATCCTACAGCATCCGCCACGGAGAACGTCTACCCGCCGACCCGCGCGTGATCATCGCCTGCAACCACCCGCTCGGCGGCCTCGACGGACTGATACTCATCGACTACTTCACGCGCCACTACGGCCGCCCCGTACGCTTTCTGGTCAACGACATACTAATGGCCGTCGATCCACTCTCCGACGTGTTCATGCCCATCAACAAGCACGGGCGCCAGTCACGCTCCGACGCCTCCACCATCGACACCGTGCTCGCCTCCGACACCCCCGTCATCATATTTCCCGCCGGGCTATGCTCGCGCAAAGGCAAAGGAGGTGTGGTAGCCGACCTCGAGTGGCAGAAAATGTTTGTCAACAAAGCCATCGCCTCCCGGCGCCCCGTCATTCCCATACGCTTCAGCGGCGAAAATTCAAAGTTTTTTTATAACTTTGCGAAGTGGCGCAAGCGACTCGGCATCCGACTCAACATCGAGATGATACGCCTGCCCAAAGAGATGCTGCGCGCCGCCGGACGATCTTATACCATCACCATCGGCACCCCCATCGACTGGGAGAGCCTCGAAGGAGGCCCGCAGGCACGCCGACAGGCCGCCGACATCCGCCAACAAGTATATTCACTCACATGAACCAGCCCATCATACCACCCGTACCCACCGAAGTGATCGAGGCCGAACTCACCCCCGAAGGCGCGAAAGTGGCGATAACGCTCACC
>CAMWUX010000236.1 GCA_947177605.1 uncultured Porphyromonadaceae bacterium | reverse complement strand
TTTTTTTTTAAATCACCGCGCCACCCCCGCTTTCAACACCCACGAGTCGGTCGGCCGGGTCTGAGGTGTACATGCCACCGGACTTACTATTTGCTACGGGTGTGGGGATTGGGGGAGGGTGGCGCGGAGGGCGAGGGCGAGGGCGGTGAGGGTGGCGCGACGGATCACGAGCTCTCGCGAGCCACCGAAGCGGTAGGTGGTGGCAACGGTCTCGTTCTGAGTGGCTACGGCGATGCAGACGGTGCCCACGGGCTTGCCCGGTGTGGCTCCACCGGGCCCTGCTATGCCGCTGGTGGCTATGGCTATATCGGCAGCCAATGTCCTCCGGGCGCCGTCGGCCATCTGAATTACTACGGGCTCACTGACGGCTCCATACTTATGGAGTATGGTGGCATCGACGCCGAGCACGGCGCGCTTGACGCTGTTGCAATACGCTACTACTGATCCGCGGAATACCTCGGAGCATCCCGGTATGGAGGTGAGTGCCGAAGCTATGGCGCCTCCGGTACAGCTCTCGGCTGTGGCGAGGGTGAGACCTTCGGCTTTGAGGCGCGTGAGCAGTTCTTCAGCGGGGGTATGTCCGCCGCGATACAGGAGTAGGTCGGCACAGAGGGTTTCCAGTCTGGAGAGGTTTTCGTCGAATTGCCTGTCAAGCAATGCCCCGTCGGCGTGGACTCCGTCGAGCCGAAGCCTTATGATGGAAGCCTGGGGCAGATAGGCGAGGTGGAGATATGGCGGAAGGTCGTCCTCGAATGTGGCCAGACGCTCGGCAAGGTCTGATTCGGTGATACCGCTCACGGTGAGTGTGGTGTGGCGGACATGGGTATCGGCCGAAAAGCGGTGGAACAGGCGCGGGAATACTTCCTGTTCAAACATCTGAGATGTCTCTGCCGGTACTCCCGGCATGGCCACGAGGGTTGAGTCGGGGGTGTCGAACCACATTATAGGTGCCGTGCCGCAAAGGTTCTGTATGATAGTGGCCGAATCGGGTACCAAGGCCTGAGTGGCGGTGAGTGCGTTGAGCTTATGGCCCCTCCCTTCCATGATGCGGCGCACATTGGCGGCAACCTCAGCGTTCTCCACCAATTTTCCACCGAACACTTCGAGCATGGCTGCCTTGGTAATGTCGTCGCGTGTGGGGCCGAGGCCGCCTGTGGTGATCACCACGCGTGAGCGGTGCATGGCTCTGCGGATAGCCGCGATGATCTGATCATGAGAGTCAGGTACGGTCTCGACGGATTCCACACTCCAGCCGTAAGGGGCTATGTGGCGCGCTATCATGCCGCTGTTGGTATCGGTCACCTGACCGAGCAGGAGTTCGTCGCCTATTACGATTATGGATATTTTCATACCTGTACGCGGGCAAATGGAGTCTCTTCGTATCGGCAGAATTGGCCGTCGAGATATTTGTAATAACCGGCAATGGCTACCATAGCGGCATTGTCGGTGGTGAATGATCGCTTGGGAATGAATGCCGTAAGTCCATGCGCGGTGCAATAGTCGGCTACGGCCTGACGCACGCCGCTGTTGGCTGATACGCCTCCACCTATAGCCACGGTGCGCACACCGGTCTGCTTCACGGCCTTGTCGAGTTTGTCGAGAAGGATGTCGATGATGGTGTGTTGGAGCGATGCGGCGAGATCGGCCATATTGGCGGTAATGAAATTTTCGTCGGCACGCAGTCCGTCGCGCACGGTGTAGAGAAACGAGGTTTTGAGCCCCGAGAAACTGTAGTCGAGCCCGGGGATGCGCGGTCGGGCGAAGTGGAAGCGCTTAGGGTCGCCTTCGGCAGCGAGCCGGTCGATGTGCGGACCTCCGGGGTAGGGGAGTCCCATGACTTTGGCGCACTTGTCGAAAGCTTCGCCGGCGGCATCGTCGATCGTGGCGCCGAGTATCTCCATGTCGTTGTAGTCGCGCACGAGTATCAACTGACTGTTGCCACCAGAGATCAGAAGTGTGAGGAATGGATATTCGGGTACGCGATCCGACGGCTCCTCACGGATGAAGTGCGACAGCACATGGCCGTGGAGGTGGTTAACATCTACTATCGGGATACGCAGAGCGAGCGACAAGCCTTTGGCAAAGGATGTGCCGACGAGCAGGGATCCGAGCAGACCGGGCCCGCGGGTGAATGCTATGGCCGACAGTTCAGACGGTTGGATGCCAGCCTTCTTCAGTGCTGTGTCGACTACGGGCACGATGTTTTGCTGATGGGCGCGCGATGCCAACTCGGGCACCACACCGCCATATTGCTCATGAACGGATTGCGAGGCGATCACATTGCTCATAAGCAGACCGTCGCGTATTACGGCTGCGGAGGTGTCGTCGCACGACGACTCTATTCCAAGTATTGTTATGCTCATTTTATCAGTGAAGTCAACTTTGGTTCTGCAAATTTAGTGAAAATACCTGCGCGGACATAATGAAGGATGCACAATTCACGATGCACAATTCACGATGCACGATTCACGATGCACGATTCACAATGCACGATGGTCATTCGCTCCGCTAAAGCGAAGCGCCGAGACAAAAATTTGAGGGTGGTAGGTCTAATGGGGCTAATAGGACTAATAGAATTTATTGGTGTCCGGTAAACATATTATACTACCTATTGATATGGATTTTAAGGATT
>CAMWUX010000235.1 GCA_947177605.1 uncultured Porphyromonadaceae bacterium | reverse complement strand
ATACCCTGGCCGAATCCGCCGAGCAGCACGGCTCCGAGATCTACGGCGCTGCGAAGCATTACCTCGTCGGCGCTCAATCCGCTATACGACACTTTGAGTATCACAGGATTCATGGCTCCGCGACGACGCAGATTGTGGAGCGCCGCGAGCATGGCGCCCGAGGGGTTGCCGTGGTTGGTATGAAGGAGTATCGGACGGTCGGCCGAGAGCGACGCCGGCAGTTCGCCCCAAAGCTCTTCAGCCATGAACGACTGTGGATTGAGCGTGCCCGTATCCGTATCGGTGCCGATCACCAGGGGTGCGCCGTCGGCACCCGGAAGGGTAATTGTCTCGACTGAGGGGAATATCGGGTCGTACCCCTCCATCATCTCGCCGGGGATAGGAGCGGCGGCAGCTTTCTGTCCGATATAGTCTACCAGCGCGCGGGCTACGGGCAATTCCTTCTCGGGAGCTTCGCTGAGCGATACGCGTATGGTATCGCCGATGCCCTCCGACAGCAGGGTGCCTATGCCTACGGCCGACTTGATGCGTCCGTCCTCACCGTTGCCCGCCTCGGTCACGCCGAGGTGGAGCGGATAGTCGAGACCCTCCTCTGCCATACGCGATGCAAGCAGTCGGACGGTGCTGACCATAAGCCCTACATTGGAGGCCTTGACCGATACTACTACGTCGTTGAATCCGGTGCGCCTGCACACCCGCAGAAATTCCATCGCGCTCTCGGCGATACCCTGCGGAGTATCGCCGTAGCGGCTCATGATGCGGTCGGAAAGCGATCCGTGGTTCACACCGATGCGGAGCGCCGTGGAGTGACTTTTGCAGAGTGCCAGAAAGGGGATGAGGGTGTCTTCCAGACGTTTCAGTTCCGCCTGATATTCCTCGTCGGTATAGTCGATCTGCTTAAACACACGTCCGGGGTCGATGAAATTGCCGGGATTGATACGCACCTTGTCGACCTGCGACGCGGCTTCGTAAGCGGCTTTGGGGTTGAAATGTATGTCGGCCACGATGGGGGTGGTGAGGCCTTCGGCACGCAGACGGCGGCGTATCTCGCCGAGATTCTGCGCGTGGATCACACCCTGCGCCGTGTAGCGGAGCAGTTCGGCACCGGCTTCGATGATGCTGCGTCCCTGCGCTACCGATGCTTCCGTGTCGAGAGTGGGGGTGGAAGCCATCGACTGGATGCGTATAGGCGCGGAAGAGCCGATGGTGAGAGCCGGCTTGCCGGTGCGCACGGTCACGGTGCGCCGACGTGTGCAGTCGAATACACTCATCAGTTGGTCTTGTACTTATAGTTGAGCTCCTTGAGCTGTGAATTGGCTTTTACAATCTTTTCGGAAAGTCGGCCGCGGTAGTCGGCGAATCGCGAGCGGATGCCCTCGTCGGAGAGGCAGAGCATCTGGGTGGCAAGCACACCGGCGTTCATGCCGGCGTCGATACCCACGGTAGCCACGGCTATGCCCGGAGGCATCTGCACGATCGAGAGCAGAGCGTCGCGGCCTTCGAGAGTAGCGCTCAGGGGCACTCCGATCACGGGGAGGGGCGTCATGGCGGCTATCACTCCCGGGAGGGCGGCGGCCATGCCGGCACCGGCTATGATCACCTTGATGCCGCGGCCTTCGGCTCCGCGGGCAAAGCTCTCCACTTCGGCTGGAGTACGGTGAGCCGACAGGGCATTCATTTCAAAGGGTATCTCCATCTCATCGAGAAATTTGGCTGCTTTCTCCATTACGGGAAGATCGGAGAGGCTTCCCATGATGATGCTTACGAGTGGTTGCATTGTAGATCAGGTATAATTGATTGATGTAAAAATATTTCAGTATCGTTTGCGCAGGCGCGCTACCGGTATCGAGAGCATCTCGCGATACTTGGCCACGGTACGGCGGGCTATGTCGAAGCCTTCGTCGCGCAAGGCGGCAGTGATGGCATCGTCGCTCAACGGCGCACTCTTGTCCTCCTGCTCGATAAGTTGCCGCAGGCGGTCGAGCACCACGTTGCGTGAATTGTCGTCGGCCGACTTCCGGCGCTCGTTGAAGAGCGATTTGAGAGAGTAGACACCCTGATGGGTAGCCACATACTTGCCCATAGTCACACGGCTTACCACCGACAGGTCGTAGCCCGACTCCGAGGCGATATCCTTAAGCACCATCGGGCGCAATGCCAGCGGGTCACCGGTGATGAAAAATTCGCGCTGCCAGTTCATTATCGCCGTCATCACCGCCATCAGCGTCTGCTGCCGCATCTTAAGCACCTGGATAAACGATTGTGCCTGATCGCGGCGCACCCGTATGAATGTCTGAGCCTCGCGCTGCGCACGTCCTTTGGGCTGGGGCAAATCCGTGGTGTCGACGTCAAACGACTGCTCCACCTGCAGATGCGGCAGGCGGTGTAGGAGCGTTAGGCTGAGCCTGTGCGACTCATCGTCGTATTCCACGAGGAAGTCGGGAGTGATATGGCGCAGGCGCGGATCATCGTCGGCTGAGCCGATAGCATTGCCCGGCTTGGGATTGAGCGTCTTGATCAGATCCACAGCCTCGTTGACTTCCTCAATGCTGCGCCCCGTCAGTGAAGCGATGCGCGGGAAGTGAAGCAGCGAGAAGAGGTCGAAGTAGTCGCGGATTATCTCGGTGGCGAGTTCGGCGCCCGGTGT
>CAMWUX010000234.1 GCA_947177605.1 uncultured Porphyromonadaceae bacterium | reverse complement strand
AACGGCGGTATCGGCTACCGATGGGAATTCAAAAAGCGAACCAACGTGCGTCTTCACTTCGGCATAGGCCGAAGCGAGACCTCCTTTATATTCAGTATAAATGAAGCATTCTGATCAATACGACGGCCGCAAGCATCCGCTGATGGTGCGTCTGTTGCTTATATGGGTGACGGTAAGTTGCACTGTCCCCAATATCTGGCTTAGCTTTACGGAGCGTATGCCACTATTCCAATCGATAACCAACGTGCTGCTCCCGGCAGGATTGTATGCACTGCTGATGTCGCTGACGCGGCGTATCGGGCGCTCGTCGCTGTGGATGATAATCCTATTCGTGTTCGCAGCCTTCCAGCTTGTGTTGCTGTATATGTACGGCCGTTCGGTGATAGCCGTGGATATGTTTCTGAATGTGGTCACTACCAATCCTACGGAGGTGAACGAGCTATTGAGTAATCTCTTTGTAGTGATACTCCTTGCTGTGATAATATATCTTCCTCCGATAGTGTGCGGCATCGTAGCTGCCATAGGGCGTTGGCGCCTGTCGGCAGGAGAGCAGCGTGCTACTCGGCGCACCGGTCTGGTATTGGTGGCTGCCGGTGTGATAACGATGTGCTGCGGGTTCGCCGAGAAGAGGTCGTACAATCCCTTACACGATATATATCCGGCCAATATCGCCTACAATCTGGTTACGGCCGTAGTGCGTACGTTTAAGGTCGTAAATTATCACGATACTTCTGCCGGATTCACTTACGATGCCACTTCTACGAGAGCGGATTCGATACCGGAACTGTATGTGCTCGTGATAGGTGAGACGTCGCGTGCCGACAACTGGCAGTTATGCGGCTACGACCGCCCCACGACGCCGGCATTGGCGGGTCGCGACGGTCTGGTGAGTTTCCGTAGAGCCATATCGCAGTCAAATACGACGCATAAGGCTGTGCCGATGCTGCTGTCGCCGCTCGATGCCGAGACATTCACCGATTCTATATACCACGTGAAGAGTATGATCACAGCATTCAAGGAGGCCGGGTTCGCCACTTCGTATATATCGAATCAGAGCCGTAATCACTCGCTCATCGACTTCTTCGGCGAGGAGGCCGATACCTGTATTTTCCTGGCCGACAATCCGCGGTCCGATGGTGAGCATCACTACGACTCGGAACTTGTGAATTATCTGCGTGATGCCCTGTGTCGCGGCAAAGGCAAGCAGCTGGTGGTGCTTCACACCTACGGATCGCACTTCAACTACATAGACCGCTATCCGCAGGAGCAGGCTGCGTTCAGTCCTGACCGTCCGGCGCGCGCTACCGTGCATTTCCGCGATAAGCAGATCAATGCCTACGACAATACGATACTCTATACCTCCAATTTCCTTGGCGATATAATAGATCTGCTCGACGAGCGTGGCGGCAATGCGGTGATGGTGTACACGTCGGACCACGGTGAGGATATATTCGACGACGAGCGCAATCTCTTCCTCCATGCTTCGCCCATACCGAGCTACTATCAGCTACATGTGCCGTTCGTAGTGTGGATGAACGCCGGATACAGGGGGGCTTATCCTGAAATAGAGCAGGCTCTCGCCGCCAACAGCGACAAGTTTGTAGCTTCGTCGATGGCCTTCTTCCATACGGTAATGGATATGGCCGGTATCTCCACGAAGTATGCCGACGAGAAGCGCTCCGTGGCCTCCGCTAAGTATACTCCGGAGCGGGCGATGTATCTCAACGACCACAACGACGGCGTGCCGCTGTCGGATTGCGGCATACTGCATTACGACACAGAGCGGCTCGACTCGCTGTCGATACCGCTCTGTGGGGATGGGTTATGATAATCCTTTGTGCTGTGATCAGTCGATGAGCTGACCCTGACGCATGAGGCTGTAGTCTGTCTTGCCGATCTCAAATTCCATAGTAGCGTTTTTCTGCTTGAACTTGATGTCGTCGATCTTGGTGAAGTCGGCGTAATGCACGTTTAGATCCTGAGTGATAGTGGCCTTTACATAGTCGAGCATCGAAGTGGTAAGGCTGTCGGGGCTGACATTGGGCTGATCCGTGAGGGGATTCATTGCCACCTGTACCATAGTGGGGTCGACTTCTACGGAGAGAGTCTGCGGATTGAGCTGCAGTGCGATCTCATCGTCGTCGATAGCTACCCAGGAGCCGGATATGGTGGCGCGGGCAGCGGCAGTCATCATGAAGGGGGCCGTGGGTGCGGCGTTGGCAGGAGCCGATTTCTGCAGAGATATCATAGAAGTGATCACCACGGTGCCTGATGCGGCTGCTGAGTCCTGCTCAAACATATATGTCTCGGTGATGCTGGAGTAGCCCTGCTCATTGTTGGTGAGTTTGACGGGCGCGGCAGTCCATGTGCCGTCGATATCTTCGGCAAGTTTTGCTTTTGAATCACAACCGAAAAACATAGCGATAGCTGCAGCGGCGCATAGGGTCATGGAGAAGAAATTTTTCATAACGATAGAGAATTTGAAAGTTAACGGCTTTTGGATAGTAAACGCCGAAATAAGGGAAAAAGTTCTTTTTGCACTTTTTGATGAAAAAATGTAACTTTGCGTGAATAATAGCCAATGCAAATTATAAATAAAAATTTCAATACATAAAGATATGGCCACCAAAGAATTCCACTATCAGCCCATGTTCCCGATGACGAAGGACAACAC
>CAMWUX010000233.1 GCA_947177605.1 uncultured Porphyromonadaceae bacterium | reverse complement strand
ATATAGAATATAAACTCGGATTCGACTTCATCCGCCGCGAACTTGTCGGAGCCTGCAGCACTCCGCTCGGCGAGAAGTGGGTAGAGTCGATGGCTTTCAGCGACGACTTCGATAAGATATGCGCCTGGGTTGATGAGACGGCCGAAATGCTTGCCGCTCTTCGTGCCGGCTATCGTCTGCCTTGGCAGGGAGTGCGGGATGTTCGCCCGATCCTTGCTCAATTGGCCGTAGAAGGTCGTTGGCTTACGACAGATGAATGTGCGGCTTTGCGGTCTACACTGCGTACTCAGCGAGCCGTTGTGAGTTTCTTTACTACTAACGAGGGGCTCAGTTTTGAGCGCCTGTCGAAAGTCGTGGAGTCTATAGCCGACTTCTCTATACAGATTCGCTGCATCGATGAAGTGATCGATGAGCTCGGAAACGTAACGGATTCGGCATCGCCCGAACTCGCCGGTATCCGACGCAAGCTCCACTCGTTGTCGTCGAGAGCCGGCTCTGTGATGCGCGGAGTCATGGAACGAGCCATCCGTGAGGGATATATCGACAGTGATGTCACACCGTCGATGCGCGACGGCCGCCTCGTGCTCCCCGTAGCGCCTATGTATAAGCGCAAGCTCAATGGCATAGTACACGATGAATCGGCTACCGGTAAGACACTGTTTATCGAGCCGGCCGAGGTCGTCGAACTTAACAATAATATCCGCGAACTCGAAATCGAGGAGCAGCGCGAGATCGTGAGGATTCTCACACGGCTTGCCGATAAGCTGCGTCCCGATGTTCCGGCTATGAGCGAGAGCGCCGATGTGCTCGCGTATGTGGATTTTGTTAATGCCAAAGCTGAGATTGCCCGTCGATATGATGCCGACAGACCTCATATTGCCCCTGAGCCTGTGATTGAGCTGTACCACGCCTGTCATCCGGCGCTGATGGACTCGCTGCAGCGGCAGGGTAAGCGGCAGGTAGCTCTCGACGTGGTTCTTGACAAATGCAACCGCATACTTGTGATATCAGGCCCGAATGCCGGTGGCAAATCGGTGTGTCTAAAGACGGTAGGTGTGAATCAATATATGCTTCAGTGCGGTATGTTGCCCGTAGTGTATTCCAATTCGCACATGGGTATATTCCGCGATATATTTGTTGACTTGGGCGATGATCAGTCGATGGACAATGATTTGAGTACCTATAGCTCCCATATCGGCAACATGAAGCAGATTCTTCGCCACGGCGGAAGCCGCTCGATGATCCTTATCGACGAATTCGGATCCGGTACCGAGCCTCATATCGGCGGTGCGATAGCACAGGCCGTACTCCAGAGCATCAATGCCAAGGAGATGATGGGTATTATCACTACGCACTATCATAATCTGAAACTTTATGCTGATGAGGCCGACGGACTTGTAAATGGTTCGATGACCTACGACCGTCAGCGTATGGCTCCTACATTTGGTCTGGCCATCGGACAGGCCGGTAGCTCGTTTGCCCTCGATATAGCCCGCAATATGGGTCTGCCTGCCGAAGTGGTGCAGAGTGCCCGCGAACTTGCCGGAGAGGATTATATCAATCTCGACAAATATCTTCAGGCTGTGGCGCGCGACAAGCGGTATTGGGAATCGAAACGCCTGTCGATACGACAGAAAGAGAAGAAACTTGAAGAGACACTTCAACGCTACGATGCCGAAGCTGATCAGCTTCACGCACGTCGCAATGAGATCATATCTGAGGCTAAAGAAGATGCCCGGAAGATACTTGAAGGATCAAATGCAGCCATCGAACGTACGATACATGAGATACGCAGGTCGCAGGCCGATCGGCTCGCCACTCAGGAAGCCCGCAAGAAATTGCAGGCCGAGAAGGAGAGTCTTATCGGAGAGTCGCGACATGACGACAAGCTGATCGATAAACTTACGCGCCGACGCCCCAAGAAAAAACAGAAACCGACTGTTGCTCCGTCGGTACCCATAGATATAAAGCCCGACGACCACGTTCGCCTCGATGGTGAGGGCACAGTCGGTACTGTGATATCGGTAGAGGGCAAGAATGCAGTCGTGATGTTCGGACAACTGAAGACTACCGTTAAGCTCGATCGCCTGAAGCTGACACAAGCATCACCGGACACTAAGCGATCGACTCCAAAAGCTTCGACAGCTGCTTCCGACGGCTCGCGTGAGCGGCAGCTTGCATTCAGCCGTCAGCTCGATGTGAGAGGAATGCGTGTTGACGAAGCTCTTCAGGCTGTGATGTATTATATCGACGATGCCGTGCAGTTTGGAGCTACACCAGTCAGAATACTGCACGGTACCGGTACCGGAGCTCTCAGGCAGAGCATCCGTCAGTATCTGTCAACGCTTCCCGTAGTGAAAACGTATCACGACGAGCACGTGCAGTTTGGCGGTGCCGGTATTACAGTGATTGAGCTATAAGATAGAAGAGCCATGCAGTAAGCCACGCTACCGCAGTATTGTAGATTATGCTGAATGCTCCGTAGCGCCAGCTTCCCGTTTCACGCACTATCGCCACGATCGTTGCCGTACACGGGCAGTAGAGTAATATGAATATCATAAACGCCAGCGCCGAAGCCGCCGTAAAGTCCGGCTCTCCGGTAGCGGGATTGATGGCTGTAAGTCTGTCGGACAGGGTTGTGAATGAGGCCTCTTCATCGCCGGTGTAAAGCACTCCGA
>CAMWUX010000232.1 GCA_947177605.1 uncultured Porphyromonadaceae bacterium | reverse complement strand
ATACCTGCCTCATAAGCATCGCGCGGATACTGGCGCTCCTTGTTGATGAAATGCTGCATGGCGGCATCGCCGCCGGGAAAGCGGGGAGCCTCATCCACGAGGTCGGCATAGAAAGCAAAATAATTTTCGGAAGCGCCGGGGCGTGTGAAGGCCACCGTATTGGGTGTCTGTGCGCAGATGCAGGTCGCTGAGGCAGCTGCCACTGTAAGTGTGATTAGAATGCGCTTTGACGAAGAGAGGCGGATCATTAGTAGTAGATGTCGTGATATCTGATTTGTGGTACAAAAATATACACAGCCGGGCATTCCGCAAAAACCGCAGAGCCGTTTTTGATAATGATTATTATTGTTTTACCTTTATTCACATTCAGCACCTCCAAAAAAAGCGTCCCCCATTATAATATGTGTGCGCGCCGTCCGTTTTTCATTAAGAATAAACCCGCATATCGCATCCCGAAGATGAATATCATACTACGATCAATACTCCTGATCTCGCTTCTGATCACCACAGGCCACACGGCAATGGCCGAGTATAGTTCCCCGGCTTATAACTTCCTCAACGTGCCGGCATCGGCACGCGTATATGGTCTGGGTGGTGTCAATATTTCCAATATCGATGGCGACATCAACTCCATCGACCAGAATCCGGCCCTGCTCGGTCCTGAATTCGAGATGCAGCTCGGCATCAACTATATGCGGTATATCGGCGGATCCAACTTCGCCGGTGCGCGCTTCGGCAACCGTGCCGGAGAGCACGGCGCCTGGGCCGTAGGTCTCCAGTACTACGGCTATGGTGAAATGACCGAAACCGATATCACCGGCTCGGTGCTCGGCTCCTTCTCCCCCAAAGACATGAGCTTCAGCGGCACATACTCCCACGACATCACCGACCGCCTGCGCGGAGGCGCCACACTCAAGATGCTCTACAGCTCTTATGCCGAATACACTGCATTTGCCATCGCCACAGACCTGGGCATCAACTACTATGATGCCGAGCGTGATCTGTCGCTGTCGGTAGTCGTGGCCAATCTCGGCGGCCAGGTGAAGCGATTCGATCAGAGCTACGACCGCCTCCCCGTCGATCTACGTCTGGGCTGGACAAAGTCGTTCGGCTCCTTACCGATACGCTTCTCCGTCACGGCCTGGAACCTTACCCGGTGGAATATGCCTTACTATAAGGTGACGAGCGGAGCCGACGGCGACCAGTCGGCTCCCGAGGTGAAGAGTTCGTTTGGCTCCAACCTGTTCCGTCACCTCATCTTCGCCGCCGACTTCGTTCCCTCCGAGAAGTTTCATATCGGCATCGGCTACAACTACAAGACCCGCACCGATATGTCGACCTACTCGCGTTCGTTTCTCTCCGGCTTCTCCATCGGAGCCGGCTTGAAAGTGAAGTCGTTCGGCATCGGAGTAGCGTTCGCGCAGCCGCACAATGGCGCCACCACCCTGCTCTTCAATCTCTCGGCCAATATCACTGAACTTCTCTATTAATCGTATATCAATATGTCGGAAAAGAAAATCATCATAGCCATCGACGGCTTCTCGTCGTCGGGCAAAAGCAGTATGGCCAAGCAACTGGCCAAGAGCATAGGCTACCGCTATATCGACTCAGGCGCGATGTATCGCGCCGTCACACTCTACGCCATGCAGAAAGGTCTTGTAAGCCCTGGTGTGGAACCCGACACCGAAGCCATCATCAAGTCGCTGCCCGAAATCAGCATCGGCTTTGAGGTGACAGACGGCGGTCAGTCTACCATCCTCAACGGTCGCAATGTGGAGAAGGAGATCCGCTCTATGGCCGTGAGCCAGTGTGTATCCCCTATCGCCGCAATACCTGAAGTGCGCCATGCCCTCGTGGCCATGCAGCAGGCTATGGGTAGTGAAAAAGGTATCGTGATGGATGGCCGCGACATAGGCACAACCGTGTTCCCCGACGCCGAGATGAAGATCTATGTCAACGCTTCGGCTCAGACCCGCGCTCAGCGCCGCCTGTCGGAACTCATCGACAAAGGCGTCGCCACCACCTTCGAAGAGGTGCTCGCCAATGTGATCTCCCGCGACCACATCGATCAGACCCGCGCCGAAAGCCCCCTCCGCAAGGCCGACGATGCTATCGAACTCGACAACTCCACAATGACCATCGAGGAACAGAACGAGTGGCTTCTCCACACTTACCGCAACATAGCTTCACGGCTATGAATAAGGAGATCAATATAGAAGTTGACCCGGATTCCGGCTTCTGCTTCGGGGTGACGTCGGCCATACGCAAGGCCGAATCACTGCTGAGCGGCAATCGGCCGTTGTTCTGTCTCGGCGATATCGTGCATAATTCGAGCGAGGTGGAGCGCCTGCAGGCAGCCGGCCTCACCACCATCTCCCACGAACAGCTTGCCGCGTTGCGCGACGCTACCGTGCTTCTGCGCGCCCATGGAGAGCCGCCGTCGACCTACTCCACTGCCCGGCGCAACAACATCGAAATTATCGATGCCACGTGCCCCGTGGTGCTTCGTCTGCAAAGAAGCATCAAGGACACATACCGCCGTGAGAATGCGCCACAGATCGTGATATATGGCAAAGCCGGCCACGCCGAAGTCAACGGCCTCGTCGGCCAGACCGACGGCACGGCTATAGTGGTCGCCGACGCGCGCGACCTCTCGGCCCTCGTGGATCCCGGCCGCCCCGG
>CAMWUX010000231.1 GCA_947177605.1 uncultured Porphyromonadaceae bacterium | reverse complement strand
TAGAGTTCGTCGGCAGCGTCAGATGTGTATAAGAGTCATGTATATAAGAAGCTGAGAAGCAAATCTATAATATGTTGACAAACTGTTGATATCCGTAAGCCGGGTTTTAATAACCATACGAGTCAAGCATCAGGACGAAAACTTATTATACATTTCAACACCCACTCTTCTTCTTATTAAATTTTTATTTTAAAAAACTATTTTCAATTATAATAATGAATATCGAAAAAGGCTACGTCGACGCTCCGGTGGATCCAGCTCTCGATCTCAAAGAGGAGATACTACGTCTCAAAAAAGAGAAGGGGGTCGTGATTCTCGCCCATTATTATCAGGAGGCCGACATTCAGGATGTGGCCGATTACATCGGCGACTCTCTTGCACTGGCCAAGATTGCCGCTACACTCAAGGAGAATCTGATCGTGATGTGCGGCGTGCACTTCATGGGTGAGACGGTGAAGATACTTTGTCCCGACAAACGGGTGATAGTGCCCGACCTCAACGCCGGCTGCTCGCTTGCCGACAGCTGCGATGCCGGAGAGTTTGAATCTTTTGTGAAGGATCATCCCGGATACACAGTGATCAGCTATGTCAATACATCGGCAGCAGTGAAGGCTCTTACCGATATTGTAGTCACCTCCGGCAATGCCAAGGAGATCGTGGCATCCCTTCCGGCCGATGAAAAGATCATATTCGGTCCCGACAGAAATCTCGGCAACTATATAAGCAGTGTTACGGGTCGCGAGATGCTCGTGTGGGATGGCGCCTGCCATGTACATGAGCAATTTTCAGTGGAGAAGATAGCCGACCTGATGAAGCAGTATCCGCAGGCCGAGTTGCTCGTGCATCCCGAATGCAAGAAGCCTCTTCAACTCATGGCGCACAAGGTAGGCTCTACAGCTGCACTGCTCGACTATACGAAGAAGAGCCCGATACGACAGTTCATAGTAGCTACCGAAAGCGGCATCCTTCATCAGATGCAGAAAGATTGTCCCGATAAGGAGTTTATCCCGGCCCCTCCGGCCGACTCCACTTGCGCCTGCAATGAATGTTCGTATATGAAGCTCATCACTCTTCGTAAACTATACAACTCGCTTCGCTTCGAGCAACCGCTGGTGGAGGTAGCCCCCGAGCTTATCGACAAGGCACGACGCCCGATAGAGAAAATGCTTGAGCTCTCAGCCCGATTAGGTAAATAATTAAGAAAATATATATACAGATGGAATACAATCATAGAGAAATAGAAGCCCGCCAGCAGCAATATTGGAAAGACAATAATATATATAAAGTAGAGGAGCGCCCCGATAAGAAGAAATTCTATGTGCTCGATATGTTTCCTTATCCTTCGGGTGCGGGTCTGCATGTAGGTCATCCGCTCGGCTATATAGCGAGCGATATATACAGCCGCTACAAACGTCTGCAGGGCTTCAACGTGCTTCATCCTATGGGCTACGATGCCTACGGTCTGCCTGCCGAGCAGTATGCCATCCAGACCGGACAGCACCCCGAAGTCACTACCAAGGTTAACATCGAGCGTTACCGCTCACAGCTCGATAAGATAGGATTCAGCTACGACTGGAGCCGACAGATCCGCACATGTAATCCCGATTATTACAAGTGGACTCAGTGGGCATTCATTGAAATGTTCAACCACTACTACGATACTGCTCTCGATCGCGCAATGCCAATAGCCGACCTTATAGCCCACTTTGAACTCCACGGCAGTGAAGGTGTCAATGCAGCTGTGACCGATGATACCATTTCCTTTACAGCCGAAGAGTGGAAAGCGATGGATGCAAAGCAGAAGAGCGATACACTGATGAACTATCGCCTGGCATACCTCGGCAATACGATGGTCAACTGGTGTCAGGAACTCGGCACCGTGCTCGCCAATGATGAGGTCAGCGAAGGTGTGAGTGTGCGTGGCGGTTATCCCGTAGAACAGAAGTTGATGTATCAATGGTGTCTGCGAGTATCGGCTTATGCCGGCCGTCTGCTCGATGGGCTGGAAAAACTCGACTGGACCAATTCACTCAAGGAGACTCAGCGCAATTGGATTGGCCGCAGCGAGGGTGCGGAGATGATATTCCCCGTAGCCGATTCCGACGAGAAACTCACTATCTTCACCACACGTGCCGACACCGTATTCGGTGTCACCTTCATGGTGCTTGCTCCCGAGAGCGATTATGTAGATAAGGTGGTGACTCCCGACCAGCGCGAGGCCGTAGACAATTATATGAATGAGGTGAAGCACAAGACTGAGCGCGAACGCATGATCGACAAGAAAGTGAGCGGCGTATTCTCAGGCTCTTATGCCATCAATCCTCTTTCCGGCAAAAAGATACCTATCTGGATAAGCGACTATGTGCTTGCCGGATACGGCACGGGCGCCATCATGGCAGTGCCTGCTCACGACAGTCGCGACTATGCTTTCGCACGCCACTTCGATCTTCCTGTCATACCTCTTATCGAAGGTGCCGACGTATCTACCGAGAGTTTCGATGCCAAAGAGGGCAAGATGATCAACTCGGCAGGGGAGGGTCTCGATCTCAACGGACTTGAGGTGAAGGATGCCATAGCCCGTACGAAAGAATATATAGAGAAAGCCGGTATAGGTAAAGTGAAGGTCAACTACCGTCTACGCGACGCCATATTCTCGCGTAAGCGCTATTGGGGTGAGCCATTCCCCGTATATTAT
>CAMWUX010000230.1 GCA_947177605.1 uncultured Porphyromonadaceae bacterium | reverse complement strand
AGACTATAACCTTGAGAAAAGGAAATATATAATAGGCGGTTTTATCACCATTCTGGTGATAATCTATATCATACATCTTTTTAAGCTCCAGGTCGTTGAGTCCTCATACAAAGAATCGGCCGATATCAACGCATTCCTGCGGAAATCAATATACCCCTCGCGCGGTATTATCTACGACCGAAACGATAATGTGGTGGTTTTCAACCGTCCCACCTACGATGTAATGATCATCCCCCGCGACATACAGGAGTTTGACACCATCGACTTCTGCCGCACACTCAATATCACCCCTGAATACCTCGATCAGCGCTTCCGCGATATGAAAGACAGGCGCCTCAATCCCGGATACTCCAGCTACTCACCACAGCGTCTGCTTTCTCATCTCACCGCTGAAGATTACGGAAAACTTCAGGAAAAACTATACCGCTTCCCCGGATTCTTCATACAGAAACGCATCCTGCGGGAATACAACTACGATTGTGCCGCTAACGTACTCGGCAACATTCGCGAAGTGTCACAGACCGATATCGACCGCGACCCCTACTATAGTCGTGGCGACCTTACCGGCGACCTCGGAGTGGAAAAGAGCTACGAAGTATTCCTGCGCGGAGAAAAAGGCGAAGAAATACTCATCCGCGACGCCCATGGGCAGATTCAGGGCCGGTATATGGATGGTGCCGAAGACAAAAAAGCGCTATCTGGCAAGGATCTGCACCTTAGCCTCGATATCGAACTTCAGCAATATGCCGAAAGCCTGATGGTCAATAAGATTGGTGCCGTAGTCGCCATCGAGCCGGCTACGGGTGAAGTCCTCGCTCTCGTCACCAGCCCCAACTATTCCCCATCGCTCCTCGTAGGTAAAGAGCGCGGCAACAATTACAGAATGCTCCGCGAGGATCCACTCAAGCCGCTACTCGACCGCTCCATCCAGGGATCTTACCCTCCCGGATCCACATTCAAGCCCGGTCAGGGACTCATACTCCTTCAGGAAGGAATTATCACATTAGGCACATCCTTCCCATGCTATCGCGGATACGTCAACGCCGGCCTTCGCGTAGGATGCCATGCTCATGGATCCCCCATCACCCTCAAACCGGCACTTCAGACATCCTGCAACGCATTCTTCTGTTGGGGTCTCAAGGCCATGCTCGATGGCAAAAAAAGCAAATATGGCTCTACCGCCCAAGCCTTCGAGGTTTGGAAAAACTATCTCGTCGAGATGGGCTACGGTTACAAACTTGGGATCGACCTCCCGGGCGAGAATCGTGGATTCATACCCAACTCCGGCACATACAATAATGCCTATGGCGAAGACCACTGGAGCGCCAACTCCATCATTTCCGTAGCTATCGGACAGGGCGAAATCAATGCCACCCCCCTGCAGATAGCCAATCTTGGCGCGACAATTGCCAACCGGGGTTGGTACATCACACCACACGTAGTCAAAAGCATTCAGGACACCACCATCGATGAGCGTTATCGTGAGCGCCACACACCACATATCGACCGACAGCACTATGAATCGGTAGCCGAAGGTATGCGTATGGCCGTCACCGGCGGTACGTGTCGTATCGCCAATCTTCCCGACATTGAAGTGTGCGGTAAGACAGGTACCGCTCAGAACTCTCGCGGACGCGATCACTCCGTATTTATGGGATTTGCCCCATACCATAATCCTCGGATTGCCGTGTGTGTATATGTCGAGAATGCCGGTTTTGGTGCCACCTATGGCGTACCTATCGGCTCCCTCGTGATAGAGAAATATCTTAAGGGAGAGATCGCCGAAAATCGGAAATACCTTGAAGAAAGAATGTTGCATTCAAACACTATTATAGGAAGTGGAGTCAAGAAGCACTAATATCACCGTATGGAGCCATATCGACTGGTTCACTGTGGCCATCTACCTGATTATGATCGCCGCAGGCGTATTCAGCGTATATGCTGCAAGTTACGACTTCGACGATGCAAGCATTTTCGACGGAGCCGAATTTTCCGGAAAGCAGATCCGTTGGATCGGTCTCGCACTTGTATTGGCTCTGGTCCTACTTCTCTTCGATTCAAGAGTATATGAGACCTACTCATATCCTATCTACATCATAATCCTGTTCGTGATGCTCGTCACGATATTCGTCGCGCCCGATATCAAAGGCTCTCGCTCCTGGCTCGTCTTCGGCCCCCTACGCTTCCAGCCCGCCGAATTTGGAAAATTTGCTACCGCCTTAGCATTGGCTAAATTATTTAGCGGCTATAACTTCGTCCTTTCTTCTCGAAAAAGTTACCTGCAGGTATTTGCCATCATATTCATCCCGATCTTATTGATTCTGGCTCAGAAAGAGACAGGATCGGCACTCGCTTATATGGCACTCTTTTTGGTGCTATACCGCGAGGGAATGAGCGGACTCGTGCTGTTGGCCGCCGGCTGCGCGGTGCTATACTTTGTATTCGCCGTAAAGTTCACTGACGACATCGTATTGGGTATACCTCTGGGTGAGGCCATGGTATTCATCGTCATTATGGTGATAATGGTATGTATGTCAGCTACATATTGTCGTCGTACAGATGCCGCGCGCAATCTGTTGATGTGGTTCGTTGGCACCGCAATCTTGTGTGGACTGCTTTCGCTCCTCGGTATCCCGATTGGCGGATACATCTATTACATCGGTACCATATCTGTAGCTGCCGTCTATTGTATCGTACTAGCGATCGCCAC
>CAMWUX010000229.1 GCA_947177605.1 uncultured Porphyromonadaceae bacterium | reverse complement strand
TCTGTAAAATGAATAAAGACCAGATACGCCGACGCGTAAAGGCAAGAAAATCACTACTCGACGACAACGAACGACTACGCGCGGCCGAAAGCGTGTTTGAGCGCCTGCAGCAGCTCGCAGCATTTGCAGTGAGCAATCATATACTCGCCTATCACTCTCTGCCCGACGAGCTGTCGACCCTCGCATTCCTTAACCGGTGGCACGGCACCAAAAACCTCTATCTGCCGAGAGTCAACAGTGTGAATCTCGACATACTCCCCTACAATCCGGCCAACCTGCGAATTGGCGCATTTCATATCGACGAGCCTACGGGCACGGACACTACCGATGTAGATACGATAGAAATGATAATTGTGCCCGCCGTAGCGTATGATGCGCACGGTAATCGTGTGGGGCGCGGACGCGGCTTCTACGACCGCCTGCTTCAGTCGACACGTGCGCTGAAGGTTGGCGTAGGCTACGATTTCCAGCTCGTCGACGAAATCGACGCCGAACCTCACGATGTACCGGTAGATATCGTGATCACGGAGTCGCGCACTATCATCACCCGGCGTTCGAAGCGCTGACCTACCATGACGGCTGAGCGTACGGATTTCGTGGAAAATTCGTAACTTTGCCGTCGGTATGATATCGATCAATAATCTCACTGTGGAATTCAGCGCTAAAGCGCTGTTCAGCAACATCGGCTACGTCATCAATCGCAAGGACAAGATCGCCCTTGTGGGTAAAAACGGTGCCGGTAAGTCGACTATGCTCAAAATTATAGCCGGACTGCAGGCTCCGACCTCAGGCACGGTGAGCGTCGAGCGCGACATACGCATTGGCTACCTGCCTCAGCACATGGAACTGAACGACACTCTCACAGTGAAGGAAGAGGTAAAGAAAGCTTTCGGTCATATCGACACACTCCGCGCTGATATCGACACCCTCACTCAGCAGATTGCCGAAGCTACCGACTATGAATCGGAGGGTTATCAGCAGATGCTCGACCGGCTGACGTTTCTCACCGAACGTCTGGCTATCGAGGAGAGCGAAAATTCGGAAGCGGAGATAGAAAAGACGTTGCTTGGTCTGGGCTTCGTAAGAGATGACTTCGACCGGCCGACGGCTGAATTTTCCGGCGGATGGCGTATGCGTATAGAGCTGGCCAAGATCCTTCTGCGCCGCCCTGACGTTGTATTGCTCGACGAGCCTACCAACCATCTTGACATCGAGTCGATACAGTGGCTTGAGCAATGGCTTATACAGAAGGCCAACGCCGTGGTGCTCGTGAGTCACGACCGCGCTTTTCTCGACAACGTGACCAACCGCACTATCGAAATTTCGCTCGGCAAGCTCTACGACTATTCGGTCAACTACTCCAAATTCGTTACCCTACGCCGCGAACGACTGGAGCAGCAGCAGCGCGCCTACGCCAATCAGCAGAAGCAGATTCAGGACACGGAGGACTTCATAGAGCGCTTCCGCTACAAGGCCACGAAGAGCGTACAGGTGCAGAGCCGCATCAAGCAGCTTGCCAAGATTGAGCGCATAGAGCTCGATGAGATAGACACCTCGCATATATCCCTGCGCTTCCCCCCGGCTCCGCGCTCTGGCGACTATCCGGTAATAGCTGAGGGTGTTGGCAAAGCCTACGGCGACCATCAGGTATTCGATGGCGTAGATCTCACGCTAAAGCGCGGCGAGAAGGTAGCATTCGTTGGTAAGAACGGCGAAGGCAAGTCTACACTCGTGAAATGCATACTCGGAGAGATACCCTACACCGGCAACCTCAAACTCGGACATAACGTAAAAGTAGGATATTTTGCTCAGAATCAAGCCCAGCTGCTCGACCCCGAACTTACGGTATTCGACACTATCGACCGCGTGGCCACAGGCGACATCCGCACTCGTATCCGCGACATTCTCGGCGCATTCATGTTTGGCGGCGAGGCTTCGGAGAAGAAGGTGAAAGTGCTGTCGGGTGGCGAAAAGACCCGTCTGGCAATGATCCGTCTGCTCCTTGAACCGGTGAATCTGCTGATCCTCGATGAGCCCACCAACCACCTCGATATGGCTACAAAAGATGTGCTTAAGCAGGCTATCAAGCAGTTCGACGGCACGGTGATAGTAGTAAGCCACGACCGCGAGTTTCTCGACTCACTCGTAGAAAAGGTCTACGAATTTTCGGGTGGCAACGTGCGCGAATGTATCGGTGGTATCTACGAATTTCTCGACCGTAAGAATGCAGCCGCTCCGCAGACTCAGCCATCAATACCCGACGGCCGTACAGCTCCGGAGAAATCGGCGCCACAGCCTCAGGCGGAGGAGCCGAAAAGCAGCCCTCAGCGCCAGTCGTATGCGATGCAGAAGGAGCAGGAACGCCTGCGCCGCCAGCGTAAGAAGAAGGTAGAGCAGGCCGAAGCCGCCGTGGCCGATCTGGAGCAAGAACTCACAGCAATCGAGGAGCAGATGGCTTCAGGCGAATACGACCCCGATCTGTATGCCCGGCACGCTCAGAAGCAGAAAGAACTTGAGAATGCGATGAGCATCTGGGAGCTCGCCACAATCGAATACGATAGTATTTCGGCGGAATAGCTGAATTTTTCAACTTTTTTTCCTCTTCGATTGGTGAATTAGAAGATATGTGCGTACCTTTGTAAAAGAAGACACCACACATCAATTTTTCACCTTATTTCTATGCTCACCCTACTTATCGTAGTATTCATCATCGGCTATCTGGCCATAGCT
>CAMWUX010000228.1 GCA_947177605.1 uncultured Porphyromonadaceae bacterium | reverse complement strand
GGTGAATACCTGTGTAGTATATCTCCGTTGAGAGGGTCATGGGCGTGGGGGTGAAGTCCTGCACCTGCTCAAGTCGCAGGTTGAGATGCTTCGTCTCCACGGCGAGTTCGGCCATATCCTCTTCGCGGCATCCGGGATGAGAGGATATGAAGTAGGGTATGAGCTGCTGATTGAGCCCTGCGTCGCGGTTGGTGCGTCGGAACAGTTCGTCGAAGCGGTGGTAGAGCCCGAAGGATGGTTTGCGCATGAGGTCAAGCACGCGGGGGCAGGTATGCTCAGGCGCTACTTTGAGGCGACCGCTCACGTGTGAAGTGATCAGTTCGCGGTTGTAGCGCAGATTCGCGGCATCGATGCGGCGGTCGCCGGTGGGATGCATAGACAGATCGTAGCGCACACCGCTGCCTACGAATGATTTCTTCACTCCCGGCAGAGAGTCGACACTGTGGTATACGTCGAGCAGGGCGGAATGGTCGGTGTTGAGATTCTTGCACGGTGAGGGGTGGAGGCACGACGGGCGCAGGCATTTGCGGCATATCTCACGGTCTTTGCCGCCGAGGGTGTACATATTGGCGCTCGGACCGCCGAGATCGGAGATGTAGCCCTTGAAGTCGTCCATCGCGGCGACCTGACGTGCTTCGCGCATGATGGATCCTTTGCTGCGCGAGGCTATGAATTTGCCCTGATGGGCTGAGATGGTGCAGAAGGCGCAGCCTCCGAAGCATCCGCGGTGGAGGTTGATCGAGTGGCGGATCATGTCGTAGGCAGGGATGGTCTTGCCCTTGTAGCGTGGATGAGGGTAGCGGGTATAGGGTAGGTCAAAGGATGCGTCGATCTGAGCCGTGGTCATGGGCGGATACATCGGATTTACGCGCACGGCTACGTTGCCGGTAGGTTGCCAGAGGGTGTCGCCCTCCATACGGTTGCTCTGCTGCTCGATATGGCGGAAGTTTTCGGCCTGTTTGTGCTTGTGAGCGAGGCATTCCTCAAAGCTGTGAAGGATGATGTGGCCTTCGGTGCCTTCGGCCGGCATTTCGGCGAGCGGGCGGAGCACTACGGTCTGCTTCAGATCGGTGATATCGGCAATCGGTGTGCCTGCTTCAAGACGTCGGGCAAGCTCCACTATGGGTAGTTCGCCCATACCATATATGATCATATCGGCGCCGGTCTCGGGGAGTATCGAGGGGCGGAGGCGATCCTGCCAGTAGTCGTAGTGCGACAGACGGCGCATCGACGGCTCGATGCCGCCAAGTATTATCGGTGTGTCGGGGTAGAGATCGCGGAGTATGCGCGAGTAGACGATCGATGGATAGTCGGGGCGCGCACCGTGGCGACCTCCTGGTGTGTAGGGGTCGTCGGAGCGACGGCGTCGGGCGGCAGTGTAGTGGTTGACCATCGAGTCCATAGCGCCCGGCGACACTCCGAAGAAGAGTCGCGGGGTACCGAACTTGCGGAAATCGCGGAGGTCGTCCTGCCAGTTGGGTTGCGGCACGATGGCTACACGATAGCCTTCGCGCTGGAGAGTGCGGCCGATCACGGCGGCTCCGAATGAAGGGTGGTCGACGTAGGCGTCGCCGGAGAAGAGCACGACGTCCACATAGTCCCAGCCGAGCTGCTTCATCTCCTTGACGGATGTGGGCAGATAGAGCGATGTGTCGAAACGCGGATTGCTCATTCGAGATCCTCCTTTCCGGCTTTTTTGGATTCGAGCAGTTTCTCGAGCTTGAGCACTTCGTCGCGCAGGCGGGCAGCTTCGAGGAAGTCCATCGCTTTGGCTGCCTTGACCATCTCGGCGCGGCGCTGGGCGATATTGCGCTCAAGTTGCTGCGGATTCATATAGCTTACCACGGGGTCGGCGGCGATGTCGGCCGTAACGGCAAACTCACGGTCGTAGATCGAGGCGAGCTCGGCCTGCTCCTTGGCGTTGCGAACCTGGCCTTTGGGGCCGCGTGATGGGCGTGGCTTGTCGGCGTCGGCGGAGTCGTGTTCGATGCCGATGATGCGGTTGCGCGCCTTGACGATAGCTTGCGGTGTGATGCCGTGCTCCTCGTTGTATTTGAGCTGGAGCTGACGGCGGCGGTTGGTCTCCTCAATGGTGAGTGCCATGGAGTCGGTGATTTTATCGGCATACATTATCACAGTACCGTTGAGGTTGCGCGCAGCGCGACCCACGGTCTGAGTGAGTGATCGGTGGGAGCGGAGGAAGCCCTCTTTGTCGGCGTCGAGTATGGCCACGAGCGATACTTCGGGTAGGTCGAGACCCTCACGGAGCAGGTTGACTCCGATGAGCACGTCGTAGACTCCGGAGCGGAGGTCGTCGAGTATCTGTATGCGGTCGAGGGTGTCGACGTCGGAGTGTATGTAGGCTGCCTTTACGTGGAGCTTCAGCAGGTATTCATTGAGTTCCTCGGCCATGCGCTTGGTGAGGGTGGTGACAAGTGTACGCTCTCCGCGCTCAGTGCGCAGGGCTATCTCTTCGAGCAGATCGTCGATCTGATTCATGGTCGGGCGTACGTCGATCACCGGATCGAGCAGACCTGTGGGGCGGATGATTTGCTCTACGACTACGCCTTCGGAGCGCTGCAACTCATAGTCGGCCGGCGTGGCGCTCACGTAGACAACCTGAGGGGTGAGGCTCTCAAACTCCTCAAACTTCAGGGGCCGGTTGTCGAGCGCGGCGGGTAGGCGGAAGCCGTATTCCACCAGATTCATCTTGCGCGATAGGTCGCCGCCATACAT
>CAMWUX010000227.1 GCA_947177605.1 uncultured Porphyromonadaceae bacterium | reverse complement strand
TTTTATTTTTAGTGTGGTCTGTGGGGGTCGGAGATGTGTATACTAGAAAGCGCTGGTAGTGGGCTGACAGATAGTGGAAAATAAGCCGAAAGGGATATCCCTGCGCAAAGCCCTCGCTGAGATCGACGGCCGCATACGTGTGGTGCTGAGTACCGAGCGACTTACCTTCCACGACTTCTCGCAGGCGCTCGTCGACGCCGGTGTGCGCAATGCCATCTACCTCGTGGGCAGCACAGCCTCAGGCATATACGTAGATGCCGACGGCAACCGCTATAAGTTTGGCGTCGATAACGATTCGCCCTACGATCAGATCAATTACTTAGTATGGAAATAGCTGCGAAATAATTTCGTACACCACACCCTACATTTCATACATCGCGCTGCAAAATGCTTTGCGGCGCGATTTCTTTCCGCCAACTTTGCAGCGACTAAAACCAATCGCGATTATGAAGTATCTGATCTCCGCCTTTCTGCTTCTGTTCATCCATTCGTGCTGCAGCCGTACCGACGCTACCGGCTCACAAAGTAATGTACACGAGAAAATGAATTCGGTCTACTACTGGAAGACCGTGTTCGACCCAGACAGCGCCGACATCGCATTTCTCGCCAGGCACGACGTAGGGCGCATCTATCTGCGGATGTTCGATGTGGCGCAGGAACCCTACTCGTACCAGCCGGAAGATGCCACCTACCCTAATGCTTCGGTGCGGATCGACGACGCCACCATAGCGCTCTTCTCAGATACATTGGCCGGCAAAGAATTTGTGCCGGTGGTCTACATCACACTCGAAGCACTCAAGGCAATGGCCGACCACGAAGAGATACTGGCCACGAATATCGTAACCCGCGTTAGCAATATGTGCTCCTACTACCGTATACCAAATGTGGCCGAGATGCAACTCGACTGCGACTGGACTGCATCGACACAGGATTCTTTCTTCCGGCTATGCGACTCTGTGAAGTCCATAATCGGGAATATGGATCTCCCATGGCAACTGAGCGCTACGATACGTCTGCATCAGCTGTCGGGCAAAGTACCTCCGGTCGATCGTGGCGTACTCATGGTCTACAACACCGGCAGCTTCAACGATCCCGACGCCAACAACTCCATTATCGATGCGCGCGATGTAGAGCCATATCTCAAGCATCTTGCCGACTACCCACTCCACCTCGACGTGGCATATCCCACTTATTCATGGCAACTGCTTTTCCGTCGGCGCCAGTTCGTCGGACTGCTCAATAGCCTCGATCTTACCGACAGCACCAAATTCTCTCATCGCCATACCAACAGATATATTGCCACCGAGGAAATTCCCTACAACAACATCATAATCCGGCCAGGTGATATGATTCGCTCCGAAGTAGCCGACTACACCGATATCGTAAGCGTAAAGGAACTGATCGACCGACGCCTCGCCGACAAGCCTCATTCCAACATACTCTACCACCTCGATTCAAGCAACCTTTCCAATTACACGTCCGATGAGATCTCGAATATTCTCTCTGCTGACCGTTAGTGTCCTCCTGAGCACCTTTGCCGACCCGGCTACCGCCTGCGGCCCATACATCCCGATCATTCCTACACCCGAATTCTTCAAGACCGACACCGCCACAGACTTCAATCGTCAAGAAAATCTTCGTCTATGGCAGTCTGTCACCTACAAGGATATGGACTTGGATGCTATCGAAGCTGCCGTGTATTCAAGCACACTCAACGATTGGAACGATTATGTGAACGATAATTTCTCGTATTGCGACAACCCATTTTTCGCATACCTCAATGACAACGGCGACGACGAGATCACCGACTTCATGCTTATAGCCAAAGCGATCGAGGAGAAATGGGCGTCCGCCAAATCGCCATGGTACTTCCCTCGGGAGAGAAACGCCCAGAGCACCACCGGCGATTATAGCGCAGAGATAGCCCGATGTAAAGCCTACACCGGTGAACGGCTACGCGACCGCTACGCTTTTCAGGTCGTGAGGGCGATGTATGCCACCCGCACCTACTCCGAGTGTATCAATTACTACGATTCCGCTTTTGCCGACATACCCGACTCCAACCTGCTCAAGCGTATGGCAATGTCATACGTAGCCGGATGCTGGAGCCGGTTGGGCATGGAAGAGCGTGCCGACACACTGTTTGCCCAATGTGGCGATATCAGTTCTATCTCGGCTCGTAATCCGATTGCTCTGGTGGCGGATCTTAATCCCGACGCTCCGCAGATAATGGAGCATATCCGCAGGCATTTTAGCGACTCAGCCCACCTCGCCGAGATGGTGCCGATTGCTCTGAAGATGATACGGCGGAAAAAGACCGCCGATTGTGGCGACTGGCTCTATCTGCTCGCGTATTATTACGGCGAGTACCGCGACGACTACCCACTGGCCGACAGGTATATGCAGCGGGCATTAAGGCAAAAATTCTCAAGCGATGAGTTTGCCGACTTTGCCCGGGCATATAAGATGAAACTCGACGCACACGCCGGACGCACCCGCTCGCTCGTCAACGATCTGCAATGGATCGAGGATAAGTGCACAGCCGACCCCGGCTCTCCCTACAGCAAGGAGTGGGTACGCCGCCTCCGCAATATAATATATGTGGATTGGGTACCAGAATTGTGGGAAAAAGGCGACTACGCCACAGCCATCTCGCTCTGCGCTTATGCCGATAGGATGAATCCTGAGCCGATTGCGATGTATCCCGACCAATACGACACATGGAGCATACTCGACCTCCTCCGGCTCATCTTGCCCGA
>CAMWUX010000226.1 GCA_947177605.1 uncultured Porphyromonadaceae bacterium | reverse complement strand
CTGTAAAGGTTGTTGCGGACAAGGTCGCGCCAACGCATATTCTCACCTGCAAACTCAAATTTACGCTCGTCGAGCACAGCCTTGAGGAAGCCATCGGCATCGAGAGGATAGGCGTAAATCTTGCCGGGATCGGTGTTGCGGAAGGCACGCTCGCGCACGGTCTCAAGAGCAGTCTTGGCATCTTCTGTCACATTGCCTTCGATCTTCACGTCAGCCTCGGCAAACATGAGGAGAACGTCGGCATAGCGGAGATAGGGGTAGTTGATACCGGTATTGCCCTCGGTGATGGAACCGAGACCACCGTTCACCCAAAGCTTGGACCACTTGCCGTTGGCAACGTTGTAGTGGCTCTTGGCAACGCACTCGTATTCAGAACCGCTGGCGGTGTAGTTCATGAGCTGGTTGACGAAGTCACGACGCTCATCGTCCTGATCAAACATGAAGCGATAGAAGGCATTGAGTTTGGCAGAACCCGAAGCTTTACCATAGGGATGAGGAGTGATACCCTCATACTGGTCCATCTTGGGACCGTGGATATAGCCGATATTACCTGTCGACTCCTTGCCGAAGGGGATTTCAAACATGGGATCGTCGTTGGTAGCAACGATGTTGTTGCACTCGTCGACAAATACCTTGTAGTAGTCTTTGGTGAGCGAGTGAACATTGGAGTCGATGACTTTCTTGGCATACTCACGGCAGATTTTCAGGTATTCCTCAGCCTTGGGCGACTGTACCATCTTGCCGTGTGTATCGCCGTCGGGAGCGAGATACCAGCCACCGGCGGTGAGGGCGAGACGGGCGATGATACCGTAGGCAGCCTGACGGCTGATACGCTCCACGCGCTCGGAAATCTGACCGGGGTCTTTCATATCATCGGCGATCTCGGCGATGTCGTTGATACATTTGTCGAGAATCTCGATACGGTCGGTGATAGGATATACCTGACTGGGAGCTGTCTGAGAAGAGTTGAAAGAGAAGGGTACGTCACCCCAGTTCCAGATAAGCTCGTGGTAGAGGATACCGCGGATGGCCTTGACCTCACCGATCATCTGAACGACCTCGGCATCGGGGTTCTCCTTGGCATAGGCGGGAGATGCTTCGGCATTCTCGATGAAGAGGTTGCAAAGCTCTATAGCATGGTAGAGGTCCTCCCATGTGCTCTTGAGGTCACCTCCGTCGGGGTCGCAGTCAAAGCGGCAGTACTTGTTGGAGGTAGTGTACTCAGAAGTGTTGGTCGCAAACTCTACGTCGCTGTTGCGGACGAAAGTGTTGATGAGCTTGTCGCCAAACATATTGTTTGTGAGCAGGCTCGCATAGACGCCGTTGAGGGCGCGCTGCATGGCGCGGGCATCGGTGAAGACGTTCTCAGGAAGGTTTTTCGAGGGAGCGTCCACCTCAAGATAGTCGTTGCAGCCCGAGAGAGCCAGCACCGAAAGTCCCGCGATGAATATATTACGTAATTTCATTGTTCTACTGTGTTGGTATTAATGAACAGGGGGGATTAGAAGGAGAGGTTGATGCCGAGCACGTAGGAACGCGAGCGGGGGTAACGGTTGAAGTCGTAGGAGGGGGTGAGACCGCTCTGAACGTCAACCTCGGGGTCGAAGCCCGAGTAGTTGGTGATAATGAAGGGGTTGGTCACCGAAGCGTAGAAGCGACACTTGCTCATACCGGCATGCTTGATGATGTTGGTGGGGAGCGAGTAGCCGAGAGTGATGTCGGTGCAACGGAGGAACGAGCCGTCCTCAACGAAGTTGCTTACAGTGTAGTCCTTGCGGAGATCGGCGGGGTTCCACTGTGTCTTGCCGGCGTTGTCGGTTATGTACTGGTCGCGGAGCTGTTCCTGCTGTGAGTTGCCGAAGGTGGGCTCGGTGCCACAGGTGTAGTTCCAGCGGTCGGTGAACTTGGAGAATACATTGAGGTAGTTACCGTTGGTATTGCCGATCGAAGACGACAGATAGTAGGCGGTAGCGTTGTAAACGTCAAAGTCGAGGAAGTAGGTGAAGTTGGCTACGAAGTCGAAGTTCTTCCACTGAGCGTTGAAGCCGAAACCACCCTGGAATTTGGGAGTGGTGCGGCCGATGACAGTGCGGTCCTTGTCGTCGATCTTGCCGTCGCCGTTGAGGTCCTTGAATTTGGGCTTACCGGGGAGGGTAGCGTTACCTGCACGGTTGGAGTCGAAGATACCGTTCATGTCTACGGTGCCATCGAGGGGAGCGTAGGTGTCGCCACTGATCTCAAACTCGTCGAAGCCGTAGAGACCGTCATATACATAACCGTAGATGAGACCTACCTCGCCACCTACCTGCAGACGGTAGTTGTTGCCGGCGGAAGAGTTGGCACGGCTGTGACGGATTTCGAGATAATCCTCATCGCCGGTGAGTTTGTCGACCTTCATCTTGTTGGCGCCGATATTGAAGTTGGCAGAGAGGACATAGTCCTTGCCGCGGAGAATGTCGCCGCTTACGGAGAGTTCCCAACCGCGGTTGGTCACCTGACCGATGTTCTGGAACTGCTTGGCATAACCGTTTACAGAGAGCACGTCGGCCTTATAGATAAGGTCGCTGGTGGTGTTCCAGTAGTACTCGGGGTTGATGCGGAGGCGGTTATTGAAGAATGCAAGGTCAAGAGCGAAGTTGCGTGTAAGGGTTGTCTCCCACTTGAGGTTGGGGTTAACGAGGTTTGTACCGGTGTCCATCCAGAGCTCACCATCCACCATTGACGCGCCGAAGGCGGGGCCGGAGGTGTTGTTGGAGTAGTAG
>CAMWUX010000225.1 GCA_947177605.1 uncultured Porphyromonadaceae bacterium | reverse complement strand
CAGATCGATAGCCGTCCTTCGATTCCCTGCTCTTTGGCTGCGAGATAGAAGTGGCTCAGGCCGATGCCGAGATCGAGGATCGATGCGGCGGATTTATTCTCGTAGTAGAAATATACGGTGTCGCCGTCGACAAGTGCGCGCCATGGTTGGGAGTTGGTGGATGAAGGAGCGAGACGCATCATTTCGAGCGGCTGAAAGTACTTGCTCTCCGGGTCGACGATAAACAGATCGGCCATCGGTTTGCGGCGTGCGCTGCCTACGGCTGCGCGCATCAGTCGCTCCTTCAGGCTCATTTTCTCGGTGGGATAGCCTACGGGCATTACTGCCTTGAGCGGGGTGTCCGGAGGAAATGCGCAGGCATTGGCGAAGGTAGTGCCTTTGAATGTGCCGGCTATCCAGCAGGTGCCTAGCCCCATGGATGCGGCCTTGAGCACTACTTGCTCCATACGGAATCCGAGGGTAAGTCGGGATGCTTCGGAGCCGTCGGTTCCCATAAGAAAATACCATGATGCTCCGTTGATTGTGCCGTAGGTGCTTGGCTTGAACGGCCCTTTGAGGTCGAATTTCTTCAATTCAATTGTCACCTTCCCTCCAAACGGCGACTCTGCACGGGCTAATTCTGATAGCAATATTTCGGCTTCCTTTTCGGTCATCTGTCGATGTATGTCGAATGAGCGTACGGAGCGGCGCTCCGCGATTATCCGGTCAAGATCTTTCATATCCGTATGACTTTTTTGTTGTTGCAAATATAGGATATTTTTTAATAACGACAGAAAAACTGACCGGGTCAACATTTGTGGCTGTCCGGGCGTTGTATAGACAGAAACCAACTAAACCTATCTATATTATGATGACATTGACTATATGGAGCGATTTCGCTTGCCCTTATTGCTACATCGGCGAACGCCGTCTGCAGAAAGCTATTGAAGAGATGGGTCTGACCGATGATGTCCGGATCGACTATCGCGCTTACGAACTTGACCCCAATGCGCCGAAGGTGGTTACGGGTTCTACTCCCGAACGATTTGCGAGGAAGTATCGCCTGTCGCTCGAAGATGCCCGCAAGAAGGTCGACGAGATTTCAGCTCTCGGCCGAGAGATCGGCATCGACTTCCGCTATGCCACCACTCAATATTCCAATACTCGCGATGCTCACCGTCTGATGAAGTTGGCCGAAGCGAAGTATGACCGCGCCACGGTGGAACGTCTCAATGAAGCTCTCTTCGCCGCATATTTTACCGAGAATCTTGTGCTGGCCGACCACGCCATATTGCTTGATAAGGCAGTGTCGGTAGGGATGAATGCCGATGAGGTGAAGGCGGTGCTCGATAGCGATGAAGATGCCGACGAGGTTCGCCTTGACGAGCGTGAGGCTGCGATGCGCGGCGTGCGCGGTGTGCCCTACATCGTGTTTGGCGGTAACTTTGCGGTGCCTGGTGCTATGGAGGTCGACGGCTTCAAGATGGCGCTTGAGCGCGAACTGCGCAATCAGAAGCAGGCCGAAGAAGCTCAGGATGTGCATTCTTGTGGCCCTGAAGGTTGTAAGCTCTAATCGCCGACGGTTATGGTAAAGGAATTGCAAGTGCAGGGCGTATTTGCCGAAAACTGCTATTTCTATATCGACGAACACACCCGCAGCGGTTTTCTGATCGATCCGGGTGCGCAGGCCGGTCTGATCTACGATGTGATCCGCCGCAACGACTGGCATATCGAGAAGATACTGCTCACACACGGCCACTTCGACCACTTGGGAGCCGCCGAGCAATTGCGTGAGGCGCTTGTGGCGCCGGTGTATGTCTACCCCTCAGATGCGCGATATCTTACGGATCCGCGCCTGAACCTGAGCGGTAGCGCCGGACGGCCGGTCACGGTGCCTCACTATGAGGAGTTTTCCGATGGTGAGGTGATACGCCTTAAGGCCAATTCGGAATTTTATCTGAAAGTGATCCATACCCCGGGCCATACGCCCGGGTCGGTGACGCTCTGGTCGCCGCGCGAGAAGGTGGCGTTTGTGGGCGATACGCTTTATGAGCACGGACCCGGTCTGACTCATTTTCCGGGTGGCAATCGGCAGGAACTGGAGCGCTCGATAGTGGATAAGATACTGACACTGCCGGAGGATACGGTGTTGCTGTCGGGACATTCATCGCCAATCACTGTAGCGGAGGAGCGCCGGATACTATTGGGGCGCTGAAGGATTTGAGCTTTTTTGCTATCTTTGCGGAAGTAATCAGTCCTTATCCGAATAGTGATGAAACCGCACCTTAAACTCTATCGCGCCATTTCCGAACTGCACAACACAGAGGCTGTGCAGTCGGCTCACCAAGATCTATTTGCGGCTTTAGAGCCGGTATTCGATATCGAAATGCTTCCGCTTGATGCGCTGAAGGATGCCGAGGAAATAGCTTTCCTGTTTGTCGCCACCGGCGGCGTAGAGGAGGGGGTACGCGAGGCTGTGGCGCGATCGCGTGTGTCGAGCATCTATCTCGTGGCCGATGGACTGCAGAACTCGCTTGCCGCATCGATGGAGATTGCAGCATGGCTCGGAACGAAGGGTATCGGTGCACGCATCGTGCATGGTGCGCCCGACGATATGGCACACGAACTGCTGTCGGTTCAGAGAGCCGAGGCTTTGCGAGGATGTCGTGTGGGGCTGATAGGCGGTGCGTCAGGGTGGCTTATCTCAAGCGATATCGACTTCGGGAAGGTAGGGGAGCGATATGGCATCGAGTTCGTAAGGATCGGGCTTGATGAGGTAATAG
>CAMWUX010000224.1 GCA_947177605.1 uncultured Porphyromonadaceae bacterium | reverse complement strand
CCGCACGCACCGTATCTGACTAATTAGGCAATCTAGAAGGACTGAATTCCGATGAAATCGACAGAATTTCCGAGATGGTGGGACTCGGCGCACTCAAATATTTCCTCCTGAAAGTCGACCCCCGCAAGAACATCACCTTCAACCCCAAGGAATCAATCGACTTCAACGGCAACACCGGGCCATTTATCCAGTACACCCACGCACGCATCTGCTCGGTGCTCCGCCGCGCCAAAGCCGACGGAATGGCCATGACCGACTACGCGATGGTGAAGCCCGACGCCAAGGAGAGCGAGGTGATACAGGCGCTGACCGATTTCCCCTCGGTGGTGAAGACCGCCGGCGACACCTACAGCCCCGCACTCATAGCCAACTACGTGTATAATCTCACCAAGCTCTACAACTCTTTCTATCACGACTGTCCGATACTGAAAGAGGAGGACGCCGCAAAGCGCTCCCTGCGCCTGGCCATCAGCGAGATGACCGCACGGGTTATCGCCACCGGCATGGATCTGCTCGGCATAAAGGTGCCCGAAAGAATGTAATAACTTTTAAAACATTAATATTATGGATTTCAACAACTCACCTCAATACTACAATGATCATACGCTTGCCACGCAGACGTCATCGGTGCTCAAGACCGTCTATCTCAAAATGTGCCTCGGCCTCGTGGTCAGCGCGCTCGTAGCACTCTACTGCTCCACAAGCTGGACCTATCTCCAGTTTATCGGCACCCACTCGTGGGCGATATGGGGCCTGTTTATCGTCGAGCTTATTCTCGTGTTCGCTATCTCAGGCGCCATCAACAAATTGTCGTCAGGCACGGCCGCGCTGCTTTTCTATCTGTTTGCCGCCGTCAACGGTGCTGCCCTGGCTCCGATATTTCTGGTCTACACCTCAACCTCGATAGTCAAGACTTTCTTCATCTGCGCCGGCACGTTCGGAGCAATGAGCATCTACGGATATTTCACGACAGCCGACCTGACCAAATTCGGCACCTATCTGCTCTACGCCCTTTTCGGCCTGATAATAGTTTCGGTAGTCAACATCTTCACCAAGTCGAGCACCCTTGAGTGGATCATCTCCGGAGTAGGAGTGCTCATCTTCATCGGCCTTACAGCCTATGATACACAGTGGATCAAAAACCAGATACAGATGACGCCCGCCGAATACCACGGCAAACTGTCGACCTACGGCGCACTGAATCTCTATCTCGACTTCATCAACCTCTTCCTCTATCTGCTCCGTTTATTCGGACGCAGCAACGACTGATTCATTCATAACTCCACATTAAAATAAAATGGCTAAAGTAATAATCATAG
This sequence comes from uncultured Porphyromonadaceae bacterium, assembly GCA_947177605.1. Lineage (GTDB taxonomy): Bacteria > Bacteroidota > Bacteroidia > Bacteroidales > Muribaculaceae > Paramuribaculum. The sequence continues at coordinate 1,443 of CAMWUX010000224.1, read as the reverse complement.
GCGCCGGCGGCGTGGGCACTGTAGTGGCCCACAAGTGCGCCGCCCATCCCGAAGTGTTCACTGAAATCGTCATAGCATCGCGCACACGCTCCAAATGCGACGCTGTGGTAGAGGCCATAGGCCGTCCAAACGTCAGCGCCGACACCGTCGACGCCGACAGCGTGCCCCAGCTCGTCGAACTCTTCAACCGCCACAAGCCTGCTCTGGTGATCAACGTCGCCCTCCCCTATCAGGACCTCACCATCATGGATGCCTGCCTGATATGCGGCGTCAACTATCTCGACACCGCCAACTATGAGCCTAAGGACGTGGCCCACTTCGAATACTCCTGGCAGTGGGCCTACAAGCAACGCTTCGAGGAAGCCGGCCTGACAGCCATACTCGGCTGCGGCTTCGATCCCGGAGTGTCGGGCGTGTTCACGGCCTATGCCGCCAAGCACTATTTCTCCGACATGGAGACCCTCGACATCGTCGACTGCAACGGCGGTGACCACGGCAAGGCTTTCGCCACAAACTTCAACCCCGAAATCAACATCCGCGAGATTACCCAGAACGGCCGCTACTATCAGGACGGCGAGTGGGTCACCACCGGACCCCTCGAAATCCACCGCACGCTGACCTATCCCTCCGTCGGCGCCCGCGAAAGCTATCTGCTCTATCACGAGGAGCTGGAATCGCTCGTCAAGAACTTCCCATCCATCAAGCGCGCACGCTTCTGGATGACTTTCGGACAGGAATATCTCACACATCTGCGCGTGATCCAGAACATCGGCATGGCCCGCATCGACGAAGTCGACTACAACGGCACCAAGATCGTACCCCTGCAGTTCCTCAAGGCCGTCCTCCCCAATCCTCAGGACCTCGGCGCCAACTATCACGGCGAGACCTCGATAGGATGCCGCATAGCCGGTCTTGACAAGGAAGGCAAACCTCTCACATATTATATCTGGAACAACTGCTCCCACGAAGTAGCCTACAAGGAGACCGGAATGCAGGCAGTCAGCTACACCACCGGCGTACCAGCCATGTGCGGAGCCATGATGTTCCTCACAGGCAAGTGGGTGAAACCGGGCGTGAACAATGTGGAGGAATTCGATCCCGATCCGTTCCTCGAAGCCATCGCCGCCAACGGACTTCCCTGGCACGAGAAATTCAACATTGATCTCGAACTGGATTAATCGAAAAAATATTGTCCTTTCGAGCAAATTTTCTTACTTTTGCACTCGGAAAAATCTAAAGCAAAACACTCTTAAATATAATAAGTACAATTATGAAGATTGAAAAAATTATCGGTCGTGAGGTACTCGATTCACGAGGCAACCCCACAGTGGAAGTAGACGTTTATCTCGAATCAGGCGCATTCGGCCGCGCTTCAGTGCCCTCCGGTGCTTCTACCGGTGTAAACGAAGCTCTCGAGCTCCGCGACGGCGACAAGAACCGCTA
>CAMWUX010000223.1 GCA_947177605.1 uncultured Porphyromonadaceae bacterium | reverse complement strand
ACTCACGGCCGCCTGATCCAAGAAGCAATACGTTCATTTTTTTTGTTGATATTTGGTAACAAAGGTACTTCATAATTTCATAATATCTTTTACCTTTGTGTAAGTTTTTTTAGAATCAGCACAGATATGTTTTCAGGAATAGTAGAAGAGGCCGCCACAGTAGTGGGCGTGACCGACGAAGGCACCAACCGTCATCTCAGGATAAAATGCAGTTTTGCCGACGAACTCACCATCGACCAGTCGGTGGCGCACAACGGCGTATGTCTTACCGTAGTAGAGCTTCATCCCGACTCCACTTACACCGTCACCGCGATAGAAGAGACCCTGCGCCGCAGCAATCTCGGTGCGCTTGTGGAAGGCTCGTCGGTCAATCTCGAGCGCTCGATGAAGCTCGACGGCCGGCTCGACGGTCATATCGTACAGGGTCACGTGGACTGCACCGCCGAATGTGTCTCTGTAGCCGAGACCGACGGCAGCCATTACTTCACCTTCGCCTATGAGGTATCGCCCGAACTTGAGCGCCAGGGCTACTTCACTGTCGAGAAGGGCTCGGTGACGGTAAACGGTGTAAGCCTTACCGTATGCGACTCCGCGCCGGGGCGCTTCAGTGTGGCCATCATCCCTTACACATTCGAACATACCAATTTCGGCAAGTTGCGCGAGGGCGACCGGGTGAATCTCGAATTCGACATCCTCGGCAAGTACGTGGCGCGCCTCAACAGCATCCGCTGATCAGGGTATCCAATAATGCTCCCCCGGCTCGCGGCGCCTCCTTTGCGCCCATTGCCACAGTTCGTCGAGCGTAGTGATACCGTGCGCGATCACACCCTCGTAGTATTCTACGCCGTGAAGATCCATCTCCGGCGGTGTATCGAACTTCAGCCGAAGGATAGCGAGGCGTTGCTCGGCAGTCATCACTTCCGATATGCGCCGGGCCATACGTTCGAAGAAGCCGTCGAAGCGCGATCCCTCATCGATATGGATAAGGTCTAACTGCCAGTCGCGACCTGCGTCATCGCGGTAGATCACATGCCAGGCGATGCAGCGCTCATCAGTGTGCAGTCCGTTGATACACTTGATCTCCTGCACGGCCGGATCGGCGGCGATACGGGCCATCACACTGAAACTGAATTCAGTCGTTAGTCGCTGTGAGTAGATGTGGAGATCGATATCGCGGTGCTTGGCCATCAGCCCCATGGCGAGTGAACCGATAAGGTTGACGCGACATCCGGCCGAGAGCCATACGTCGCGGATCTTAGATTGGTCAAGTGCGCGGCGCGCATCTTCGGCAGCCAGTCGCGACATTGTCAGGTAGTCGGGTCGTTTCATTTCTTGTTGCGATTAGATAAATCTGTAAAGATAGCACAAATTCCCGTCACGATAATCTTTTTTATCTTTTTTTGCGGCAGACTGCACAAAATTGGATTAATTACATTACCTTTGTGAATTATTAAATTACAACGCCCACGCGCATGAAGCTACACAGAGAAGGCACTAACATATTGGTGATCCTGCTGGCAATACTGCTGGTGATCAATATCCCCGGATGGATGTTTATCCGCCCGGTCGCCATCCCTGTTGTGTTCAGCTCTATTTCCGGCATTCTATTCCTTCTGGTGCTCAACTTCTTCCGTTCACCCCGCCGAAAATTCGAGGGCGATCGAGAGAGAGTGGTCGTATCGTCGGTCGACGGCAAAGTAGTTACGATCGAGCGCACGTATGAAAGCGAGATACTGCATCGCGACATGATCCAGGTGTCGGTGTTTATGAACGTGGTCAATGTCCATGCCAACTGGTTTCCCGTCGACGGAACCGTGGAGCTCGTGCGCCATCACAGCGGCCGCTTCATGGCGGCCTATCTGCCGAAGTCGAGCACGGAGAACGAGCGCTCTACTGTAGTGATCCGCGCCGACAATGGCCAGCAGATACTCGTGCGACAGGTGGCCGGCGCCGTAGCCCGCCGCATCGTGACCTACGCCGAGCCCGGCGAAAAATGCTCGATCGAAGAGCATCTGGGCTTCATTAAATTCGGCTCCCGAGTGGATATTTATCTGCCACTCGATGCCGAGATCCTCACTACTATCGGAGCCAAGCCTACCGGTGGAAAAACGGTGATCGCCCGTCTGGCTCCCCAAGACAAGTAATACCAATATGCAAAGTATTCGCAACAATATACCCAACGGCATCACATGCCTCAATCTCCTGTGTGGAGCGCTCGCCTGCATCATGGCCTTCTCCTTTGACCGGGAGATCGACGGCCTGATAGGATATGAATGGAGCTTCATCCTGATAGGCGCGGCAGCAGTATTTGACTTCTGCGACGGCGCCGCCGCCCGCCTCCTCGGCGCTTATTCCCCCAAGGGTAAGGAACTCGATTCGCTCGCCGATCTTATCAGCTTCGGCCTCGCCCCTTCGCTGCTGATGTACAATATGCTCACACTGCAACTTCAGGGTGGATATCACTGGTTGCCATTCCTGTCGCTGATCATAGCCGTGTATGGCGCGCTGCGTCTGGCCAAGTTCAATGTCGACACCCGGCAGACCACCTCGTTTATCGGACTGCCTATCCCGGCCAATGCTATATTCTGGATCGGCTATATCACCCTCGCTCAGAAAGGTGCCGTAGAGATTCCCGCATGGGTGTCGGTGGTAGTGATGATCGTGATGGCACTGCTGATGGTTAGCGAGATACCGATGTTTTCACTTAAATTCAAGAACTTCGGCCTGAAGGACAACGTGCGCCGCTATCTGATACTGGTGGCC
>CAMWUX010000222.1 GCA_947177605.1 uncultured Porphyromonadaceae bacterium | reverse complement strand
GTATATAAGGTAGCTGACAAACGCCTCTATCCTTATACCTCCAATCCCCACGCTGCTGTGCTTATCAATCTCTTCAAGGAGATCAAGCCTCAGATCTGCCTTATGGGCGCCACCTGCATAGGCCGCGACCTTGGCCCCCGCGTATCCTCCTGCCTGCACAGCGGTCTGACCGCCGACTGTACATCACTTGAAATCGGCCCCCACACCGATCCCAAGACCGGCAAGGAATATGAGAACCTTCTCTATCAGATCCGTCCGGCATTCGGCGGCAATATCGTGGCTACGATCGTGAACCCCGAATGCCGTCCGCAGATGGCAACCGTGCGCGAAGGCGTGATGAAGAAAGAGGTATTCGATCCCGAATACAAGGGCGAAGTGGTAGAACTCGACGCTTCCAAGTATGTCGCTCCCGAGGACTTCGTGGTAGAGATACTCGACCGCCACATCGAGAAGTCGAAAGTCAATATCAAGAACTCCCCCATCATCGTAGCCGGTGGCTACGGCATGGGCTCAAAGGAAAACTTCGACCTGCTATACAAGCTTGCCGATACTCTCGGCGCTGAAGTAGGTGCCTCGCGCGCAGCTGTCGATGCAGGCTTCTGCGAGCATGAACGTCAGATCGGTCAGACCGGTGTCACCGTGCGTCCGAAGCTCTATATCGCCTGCGGTATCTCCGGCCAGATCCAGCACATTGCCGGTATGCAGGACAGCTCGATCATCATCTCGATCAACAGCGATCCCGACGCACCCATCAATACGATAGCCGACTTCGTGATCACCGGCAATGCCGAGGATGTAATTCCGAAGCTGATCAACTATTATAAAAAGAACTCCAAGTAATCTCACATTCACATCTACGATATGTCGAACTTCTATAACGATAACCCCGATCTGAAGCATCACCTGAGCCATCCGCTGATGGAAAAAATCGCCGCTCTGAAAGAACGCGATTACGCAGATGCTGAAACATACGACTATGCGCCCTACGACTTCAACGACGCTATGGACTCCTATAACAAGGTGCTCGAAATCGTCGGCGACATCTGCGGCGGCGTGATCGCTGACAATGCCGAAGGTGTAGACGCACAAGGCCCCCGCGTAGTAGACGGTCATGTTGAATACGCCGACGGTACCAAGCAGAACCTCGAGCTCTGCCGCAAGGCAGGCCTGATGGGTATGGCTATGCCCCGCCGTCTGGGTGGTCTGAACTTCCCCATCACTCCCTACATCATGGCTGCCGAAATCGTGAGCCGTGCCGATACCGGTTTTGAAAACCTCTGGGGTCTTCAGGATTGCGCCGAGACTATCTACGAATTTGCCGACGAGGATCAGAAGAAGCGTTTCATCCCCCGCGTATGCCAGGGTGAGACTATGTCGATGGACCTTACCGAGCCTGATGCCGGTTCCGACCTCCAGTCGGTAATGCTCAAGGCTACCGAGCAGCCCGACGGCACATGGCGTCTGAATGGTGTGAAGCGATTCATCACCAATGGCGACAGCGATATCCACCTCGTACTCGCCCGCTCTGAGGATGGTACGAAGGATGGTCGCGGTCTGTCGATGTTTATCTACGACAAGCGCGATGGCGGCGTAACCGTACGCCGTATCGAAAACAAAATGGGTATCAAGGGATCGCCTACTTGCGAGCTCGTATATAAGAATGCCAAGGCTGAACTCTGCGGCTCACGCCGTCTCGGTCTTATCAAATATGTGATGGCTCTTATGAACGGTGCCCGTCTCGGCATCGCCGCCCAGAGCGTGGGTGTAAGCGAACGCGCATACCGCGAAGCTCTCGCATACGCCAAGGACCGCAAGCAGTTTGGCAAGGCTATCATCGAATTCCCCGCCGTATACGAAATGCTGGCCGTAATGAAGGCTAAACTCGACGCATCACGCGCTCTTCTCTATGAAACCGCACGCTACGTTGACCTCTACAAACTCTATGAGGATATCGCCAAAGAGCGCTCGCTCACTCCCGACGAACGCAAGGAGATGAAGTTCTACTCCAAGCTCGCCGATGCCTGCACTCCCCTGGCCAAGGGTCTCGGCAGCGAATACTGCAACCAGAACTGCTACGACTGTATCCAGATACACGGCGGCTCCGGCTTCATGAAGGACTATGCCTGCGAACGCATCTACCGCGACGCCCGTATCACCTCTATCTACGAAGGTACTACCCAGCTGCAGGTAGTGGCTGCAATCCGCCACGTCACCACCGGCACTTATCTCGGTCTGATCGACAGCTATGCCCAGATTCCCGTATCGGAAGAGCTGCAGCCACTGCGTGATGTTCTTGCCAAGCTCACCGCTACCTACAAGGAATCTGTAGAGGCTGTGATGGCTGTAGGCGACACCGCCTATACCGACTTCATGGCTCGCCGTATGGTAGAGATGGCCGGATTTATCATCATGGCACACCTCGTGGTACTCGATGCCAACCGCAACGAATTGTTTAAGAAGTCGGCTCAGGTTTATGTAAACCTCGTACAGGCAGAAGTGGCCAAGCACGCCGAATTCATCAAAGCATTCAAGCCCGCCGAACTCGCCGACTATCAGGCTTAATCACTCGGCTACAATACTTAATAAGGCCGCGAATCGCTCAGGTTCGCGGCCTTATTATTTTGCCATTGACACGCTCAAGGCGCGGGGTGTAAAAGATTTCTTTCGGGACTTCGGCCGGAGGTAATATTTCGCGCAACTTCTCAGGCAGACCTTTGATGGACGCATCAGTTTCTACAAGCATTATAAGTTCTGCCCCCCACTTATCAC
>CAMWUX010000221.1 GCA_947177605.1 uncultured Porphyromonadaceae bacterium | reverse complement strand
GCGGTGCACTGGTATCGCGCCATCTAAAGGAATTTCTGCGCTCACTCAAGAGTGTGGAGCATTGGCATGTAAGTATGGTCGATGATACCGTCGATTGTTTCAAGCATCTCTCAATGCGTGTAGCCACTGTGCCGACTGCATTCTTCAGTCAGCTCGCTTCGGCGATATCTAAATGTCCGCAGCCGGTAGTAAGCGAATACTCGCGTATATGGCGCCGTGAACGCGACAGGGCAATATCGCTGACTCAGGCCTATGCAGCCCGTGTCGCATGGTCGGATTTCAAAGCCATGTCGGTGATATTTCAAATTATACCCCGCCGATGGAATGTGCAGATGTCCAACGGTACACCGATCCGTTACGGCCAGATCTTCGGCTACCGTGAACTTCATCGCTGCGATTGCAACCGTGGTGTAAGCGGTATCGACGGCTGCACTGCCACAGCCGTAGGAGCCTCGATCGAGTATCTCCATGACGTCACACTCCTGATCTCGGGCGACACATCGGCCGCCTACGACATCGGATCGCTTACTTTGTCGCAGATCACGCCGCGCTTCAAGATGATAGTGGTCGACAATGGTGGCGGCGGCATATTCCGCTTCATCAAGGCTACTTCGGATATGCCTGTTCTCGATACATACCTCGCCTGCGGGCAGCCTGTCGGATCCATTATGGCTTTGGCTCACAGTGCCGGGTTTGTTGTATATGAGGCTTCGTCGGAAGAAGAATTGCGCGCGCAATTCTCGGCGATAGCTTCCGATAAGGAGCATCCCGGACTGCTTGTGGTGCATACGCCCGCGCGCGAATCGGCCGACATTCTCAAGGAATATTTTCACTTTTGTTCAACATACAATCATGAATAACTGGACTACTATCAAAGAATACGAAGATATACTCTTCCAGCAGCTTGGCGGCATCGCCAAGATTACCATCAATCGTCCGAAGGTCTACAACGCATTCCGTCCGCAGACCAATAAGGAGATGCTTGATGCGATGTCAATCTGTCGCGAGCGCTCGGATATCGGTGTGGTCGTTCTCACCGGTATTGGCGACAAGGCATTCTGCTCCGGTGGCGACCAGACCGTGAAAGGCATCGGTGGATATATCGACGAGCAGGGAGTGCCCCGACTCAATGTACTTGATCTGCACAAGGCTATCCGATCCATTCCCAAGCCCGTGATTGCGATGGTCAACGGTTATGCCATCGGCGGTGGTAATGTCCTCCAGCTTGTATGCGACCTCACCATCGCTTCCGAAAATGCTATTTTCGGTCAGACTGGTCCGAAAGTTGGCAGTTTCGATGCCGGCTTCGGCTCATCCTATCTTGCCCGTTGCGTCGGACAAAAGAAGGCGCGCGAGATCTGGTTTCTTTGCCGGCAGTATTCAGCCAGGGAGGCTCTGGAGATGGGTATGATCAATACCGTGGTGCCTTTCGATAAACTCGAAGAGACTACTATCGAGTGGTGCAATACCATCCTTGAGCGCAGCCCTATGGCTATCCGCATGATCAAGCGCGGTCTCAATGCCGAGCTCGACGGTCAGCGAGGTCTGATGGAGATGGCCGGTGATGCCACATTGATGTACTATCTTATGGCTGAAGCTCAGGAAGGTAAGAATGCTTTCCTTGAAAAGCGTCGCCCGGATTTCGGACAGTTCGATAAGTTCCCGGGTTGAAAGCATCATACTGCAAATACGAATTGCGCTTCCGTCAGCCGGCCGTCACATCGCGGTCGGTGATGCTCACTAAGCCCACCTATTTTATCAAGGTGTGGGATGAGGCATATCCCGATGTCTATGGTGTAGGGGAGTGCGGTCTATTCCCCGGTCTGAGTTGCGACGATGTTCCCGACTACGAGGAGCGTCTCTCTCTCGCACTGATCGATCCGGAGGGTACGGATCTCAATGCCTACCCTTCGATTCGTATGGGATTGACCACTGCACTCCGCGATCTCGCCGGTGGTGGACATCGTATTCCGTGGGATTCATACTGGACACGTACCGGTGAGGGAATTCCTATCAACGGATTGATATGGATGGGCTCAAAGGAGCAGATGGCCGAGCGTATCAGGGAGAAAATTGCCGACCGCTTCCGTTGTATCAAATTGAAAATCGGAGGCATCGACTTCAACCAGGAGATAGAGTTGCTACGCTATCTCCGTGGCCTCTTTCCTTCGGACCAACTGGAGATACGTCTTGATGCCAATGGCGCCTTTTCGCCTGATAATGCGTTGGCGCGCCTCGAAGCACTCTCGTGGTTCGATATTCACTCCATAGAGCAGCCCATCCGTCAGGGGCAGTGGGCGCAGATGGCTCACGTGTGCAAGGAGTCGCCGATTCCCGTTGCCCTCGATGAGGAACTCATCGGAGTAAACGATCCGGAACTCCGCCGGCAGATGATCGAATTTATCCATCCCCGATATGTAATACTCAAGCCCACGCTTTGCGGAGGATTCGAGGGCGCGGATCATTGGATTGAGCTGGCCGAAGCATCCGGTATCGGTTGGTGGGCTACATCGGCTCTCGAATCCAACATCGGATTAAATGCCATAGCGCAGTGGGTTGCCGCGAAGGGCATACCGGCTATGGTGCAAGGTCTCGGCACAGGTAATCTGTACCTCAACAATATCCCTTCACCGATATATCTCCGGGGCGACAGACTTTACTATAATCAGGAAGGCAAATGGCAACTTCCGACGATATGAAATCAATACGGCTGATAGGCGGCGAACCGACGGGGGAACTCCTTGACTTCCTACGCGAATGGGATTCCCTATCGCCCGGCATTACCG
>CAMWUX010000220.1 GCA_947177605.1 uncultured Porphyromonadaceae bacterium | reverse complement strand
GGATGAATGGGTCACTGAAATACCCCACCCCTTCATCGGTAAGTTTGACGGCTCGGAAGTGACCGACATCACCGACATCATGGCCGACGAACCCTTCGAATCACCCATGAAGCCCTTCGGCGGCATTGAATCCTTCGCATGGACACCCGACGGCTCCGGCCTCGTATACGTAAGCCGCAAGAAGAAAGGTCTCGAATACGCTATCTCCACCAATTCCGACCTCTACCTCTACACCATCGCCGACGGCTCCACACGCAACCTCACCGAAGGCATGATGGGCTACGACACCAACCCCGTATACAGCCCCGACGGCCACTATCTCGCGTGGCTCAGCATGGAGCACGACGGCTACGAATCCGACAAGAACCGCATCTTCATACTCGACACCACCACCGGCGAGAAAACCGATCTCACCGCCGACTGGGACTATACCGTCGACGACATAGCCTGGGCGCCCGACTCGCGTTCCATCTACTTCATCGCCCCTAAGGATGGTGTGACTCCGGTATTCAACATCGAGCTCAAATCGCGCAAAGTCAAAGTAGTGGCCGAAGGCGTATGCGACTTCGCATCTCTCGCCCCTCTCAGCGGTGGCCGGCTCATCACCATGCGCCACAGCATGCTCTATCCCAATGAGATTGTATCTGTCAGCGCTAAAGGCGTCATCACCCAGCTTACGGATGTCAACACCACGCTGCTCGCATCACTTAAGATGCCTACCGTGGAGAAGCGCATGGTGCCCACCACCGACGGCAAGATGATGACCACCTGGGTGCTCTATCCCGCCGACTTCGACTCATCGAAGCAATACCCCTCGATCCTCTACTGCCAGGGAGGCCCGCAGCAGGCCGTAAGCCAGTTCTGGAGCACACGCTGGAATCTTGCCCTGATGGCAGCCAACGGCTACGTGGTCATTGCCCCCAACCGCCGCGGTCTGCCAGGCTTCGGTACTGAGTGGAATGCTCAGATATCCAAGGACTACGGGGGCCAGAATATGCGCGACTACTTCTCCGCTGTCGATGACATGAAGCGCGAATCCTACATCGATCCCGCCCGCATCGGTGCCGTAGGCGCAAGCTACGGAGGCTTCTCCGTATACTGGCTGGCCGGACACCACGAAGGACGCTTCGCAGCCTTCATAGCCCACGCCGGCATCTTCAATATGGAAGCACAGTATCTCGAGACAGAAGAGATGTGGTTTGCCAACTGGGATATGGGTGGCGCTTACTGGGAAAAAGACAATGCCGCAGCTCAGGCCACCTTCGCCACTTCGCCCCACAAGTTTGTGGATAATTGGGACACCCCCATCCTCATCACTCACGGCGAATACGACTACCGTATCCTCTCCTCACAAGGCGAGATGGCCTTCAATGCCGCCCGTCTGCGCGGCGTACCCGCCGAGATGCTTATCTTCCCCGACGAGAACCATTGGATCCTGAAGCCGCAGAATGCTATCATGTGGCAACGCGTCTTCTTCCGCTGGCTCGACCGTTGGCTAAAGGCCGAGAAATAAATGTCGAAGACACAGCTAAAAAAAGAACTTGCAAGAATGAGCGCCGAGCAACTCTCGACGCTCATTCTCGACCTATACGCAGCGCGAAAGGATGCCAAGGACTACCTCGATTTCTTCGTCAATCCCGACATCGAGGCCCGTCTTGACAAAGCCCGCACTCAGATCGACAAGGAAATGCGACGGCTCTCGCGCGGACGATCCACCACACGCATATCGAAAGTCAAAGCGGCCATAGCGTCGATCACATCGCTTGGCGCCGGTGCCGAGGCCGATGCCGACATATTGCTCCACGTCATAGAGCAGGCGTGTGAGATGCCGTCGCGCGGATTCGTCAAAGAATCGCTCCAACGAGCCTTCGCCCTGTTGCTCGAACGTCTTGTGATCCTCGCCGACTCAGCCGGAATGCTCTCCACATACCTGCCGCGCATAGAGCAGGCCATCGACTCCATGAGCTCCAACTACTTCTTCCGCAACCAGTTCAAGCGCCTCATGCGCGACACCCTCGCCGCCACCCTCTCCAGCCGGAATTTATAAAAGTCAGACAATTACGACTGACAGCGTAACGATAACAGCTCCGATTACCAACATAATGAGGAATGTGCAGAGGTTTTGCTTATCCCCGTCAGTGACAAACTTCGATACCAATCTTTTAACTCGCGGCGTCACGAAATAAAATATCGCCGTGAAGATAAGCAATAGCCAAATCGGAGTAGCGTGTGGATTATTCATGAACATTCTTTTTACGGTTGCTTATATATTGCTCATTCACACGATAAGAAAGATTACGCATAAGTGGTTATCTTTAGGGATACAAAACTAATGATTATTTCTGAATCCGCAACGTATATACGGGCGCTTTCATCGGGTCAGTAGAAAATTAGTAGGGATAAAATTCCATATCACATCCATCACACCCCCAGCTACATACCCTCAAAAACACACCCTAAATTTACACCACCTCGGACACAAACAGTAAAAATATGTGTTCCCTCACCCCAATCCCGTCGTAACTTTGCCCTCACAAACCACCACTACATCCCTCCGACTCGTCCGCCATGTCGGACCCGTCCGATGGATGCCCCTGCGTTAGCCTGTGAGCGGAGTCTATTAGACCCATTAGTCCTATTGGCCCTATTAGTCCTATCTTAATCCGTCTACCCTCAAATTTTTGTCCCGGTGCTTCGCTTCAGCGAAGCAAACAATCTTAATCTACAGAAATGCCACATACCTACCACTTCCGACAATTCCTCGGCGAGCCCCTGCCTCCCGAACTCCGACGCC
>CAMWUX010000219.1 GCA_947177605.1 uncultured Porphyromonadaceae bacterium | reverse complement strand
GTCCCGCGGGCTCGTGGGCTCGGATAGGTGTAAAGCCTAACGGCACATATACACGGCCGGTGAAGCCGAACGATTGATCATTACGCGGTACGAACGTGAGTACCACGCACTGCTCGCCATCTACCGGCACGGTGTCGGTCAGATAAAACTTATAGAAATCGGGGGCTATCTTCGACAGAGGGCTTACGAACTTGGTGTGAAGCAAGTAAATATCGTTCTGATACAAGTCTATATCAGATAGAAAATCCTCGTACATCACACGCATACTTTCCTGATCCATAAAGTCGTCGATACCAGATTGCCTCAAAGCCACCACACGCTCCTTATCGGATTGCGGATCTCTGCGGTGGTGAATTGTGGAGAGCTTTTCGCGTACGCTAAAGTTGAGTACCTGTGAGCCCGACACTTCGGATGTATCCACAGCATCCCTGAGAAAGCCGTACTTTTTCATAAAGAGGTTCTTGTCGCTCTCAGGATTAAAATTATTGAGTGCAAGAGTGATGCGCTCGTACTTTTTCGCACTGTAGATTGGCCGCCGGCGAGGATCCGTGAGATCGGCCTGCATGCGGATACGGTTTACGAAGTCCACTGCCGGATTGTTTTTTTTACTGTACTTCTCTTTACCGGGGCGAACGATAACTTCCCCAAGCAACATACCGGTATTGATAAGACGTATCTTGCCACCGCTTCTGAGACCGGATACGGCAATGCGGACCGGTGCGTAGCCCATAGCTGCAAACTCCACACTGTCGGCATGCGTCGGGATGGAGAGCGTCAGCCTGCCTTTTTCATCAGTCAGGCCACCGCCTCCGGAGGGCAGAAATGAGTAAGTGGCGTATGCGACAGGGGTATTAGCAATGGAATCTACTATGGTGAGCTTCACCTTACGCGCGACAGCAGCATCAGCCGCGATAGCGGCCAATACAATCAGAACGGAAAGGATGAGTCTCAAACCTTTCACCATCCTACTCCGCAGTGGCTTCCTCCTCCGCCACAGCTTCGGGCTTAAAGTGCTCGTAAGCATCCACTATACGCTGCACCAGAGGGTGACGCACGATATCCTTCTTCTCGAATTCAACTCGTCCGATACCTTTCACATCCTTGAGCACCCGCAAAGCCTGAAGCAGTCCGGATGTAGTGGAACGCGGAAGGTCGATCTGGGTAGCGTCGCCAGTCACAATCATCTTGGCATTGTTGCCCAGACGGGTGAGAAACATTTTAATTTGGTGAGTTGTGGTGTTCTGCGCCTCGTCGAGCACGATCACAGCATCGTTGAGTGTGCGCCCACGCATGAATGCAAGCGGAGCTATCTGGATAGTGTTGCTTTCCATATACTCCTTCAACTTCAAGGGTGGTATCATGTCCTCCAGTGCGTCATAGAGAGGCTGGAGGTATGGATCGATCTTATCTTTCATATCGCCGGGGAGAAAGCCAAGCTTCTCACCTGCCTCCACAGCCGGACGCGACAGGATTATCTTACGCACCTCCTTATTCTTGAGCGCGCGCACAGCCATAGCGATAGCGATATACGTCTTACCGGTACCGGCGGGGCCGAGGGCGAATGTAAGCGAATTGTTGGTGATGGCCTCGACCAGTCGCTGCTGATTGGGATTGCGCGCCGATATCGGTTTGCCGTTGATTCCGAAGATGATCACGCCGTCAGATGCCCGCTCACGAGGCTGTGCTCCGCGGATTACGTCAAGTATTGCATCCTCATTAAGACTATTGTACTTCACACAATACTCTTCGAGTTGATGTATGCGCTTCTCAAATTCGAGCGTCTCGCTATCTTCACCTATTACCTTAATCATGCTGCCACGGGCTGCGATACGCAGCTTGGGGTAAAGGTTGCGGATGAGCGACATATTGCTGTTGTTGACCCCGAAGAAACTTGCGGGGTCGGCATGTTCGAGTATTACGATTCTTTCTATCATCAAGTATTATTGTTGTTTTTTCAATTATTATACACCGTGGGCGCCGTATTTGTTTTGCCATGCAAATCGTGCGGACGCAAGTTTGTCGGAGGTACCTACGTCGTGCCACAGATAGGGAGCATCGGGGATGAATGCCTGCAGCGGCTCTGCGCTGCATACGTCGATATAAAAGTCAATGATCGAGAATACTCCGCGGCCATGGCCATAGTCTATGATGCTGCGCTGCGTGTCTTCATTGAGGAGATGCACGCCGCCGAAGGCAAGTGGGCATAGTCCGGAGCGATCAGCCATCTCTTTGGCCGGTCCGCGCACTTCACCAGTCGAGGGATTGTACCATCCGAACATCACACCGTCTTCGTCGAAGAGCAGATAGCGCGATGTGGTGCGTCCCGACACGAGTAATTGAGTGCGACATCCCGACTCTTCGTAAGCCGTGAGCATCGAAACAAGCGGAAAATCGGTGAGTATATCGGCATTGTGCAGGATCAACGGCCCGTCAATACCGAATCGGCTCAAAGCATTGCTCACTCCCCCGCCGGTATCAAGCAGTGCCGGCTCGTGGCTTACATTGATCTCGACGCCGAAATAGTCGTTAACGCGGAGATACTCATGTATCTGCTCAGCAAAGTGATGGGTATTGACGATGATACGTCGGACGCCAGCCGCTTTCATCTTTTCAATCACGCGTCCGAGCATAGGTACACCATCGACTTCAACAAGTGCCTTGGGATGCTCGTCGGTCCATGGCTTAAGGCGTGTACCGAATCCGGCCGCAAATATCATCGCGCTGATCATCGGCACTCCCCTCCCAATATCTTGTGAACTTTCTGTTCGCGGTGTTCCAATTCCACAATCACGGGATACTTATGAGCCAGACGCCTGTATCTTAA
>CAMWUX010000218.1 GCA_947177605.1 uncultured Porphyromonadaceae bacterium | reverse complement strand
AGAGTGATTGTGCCGCTCTTCCCGTGGATTAATAATTCATTTACATTTTTTTATCTCGGCCGGAGGCCTTCCTCCGTACCGCACCAATACGTCATAGTACACCTGATCCGGCAGCCGGTGTGGATGCGATCCGTAGGGATACACCGCGGGCTGCTGGGCAAATTCAGCGATTGCACTATTGGTGAGTGTTGGGGAAAATCAACTACGTGCACCACATCGCAGCGCTGCCTGCCATAGTGGCGGCGTCGCCGAACTTGCTTTCGATCAGATGTAGATGCTTCATAGTTGGGGAAATGAACCTTTAAGTAAATGTGCTATATGAGTTGTGTGCGCACGCGGGCGCTACTTCCCATTGTGGCGCAAAGATATGCAGCCGACTGCGAATCTCCAAATTTTTTTCAATAAATCGGTCTGACAAGTCTAATACGTCTACTAACAGAACCGCTGATTGTCGGGTTTGAATTCCGATAATCAGCGGTTTATGGGGTGAGCGGCAAACGGGGCTCGAACCCGCGACCCTAAGCTTGGGAAGCTTATGCTCTACCAACTGAGCTACTGCCGCGGGGTATGTGCTTATGCTTCGGGTGTCTCGACTCCGGCAAGTTCGGGGTCGATCATGATGCGGCCGCAATATTCGCAAACGATGATCTTCTTGCGCATCTTGATCTCCATCTGCTTCTGCGGGGGAATGCGGTTGAAGCAACCGCCGCAGGCGTTACGCTGGATGTAGACGATGCCGAGACCGTTGCGGGCATTTTTGCGGATACGCTTGAATGCTGCAAGGGTGCGGGCGTCGATCTTGGGCTCAAGTGCCTTAGCCTGCTCGCGGAGGCGCTCTTCGTCCTGCTTGGTCTCGGATACGATCTCTTCAAGTTCGGCCTTCTTCTCGGTGAGGATGTGCTGCTGGTCGGCGAGGCTCTCCTCGGTGATGGCGATCTCGTTGGTCTTGGCGTCGATCACGCGGGTGTATTCGTTGATATGCTTTTCGCAGAGCTCGATTTCGAGAGTCTGGAATTCGATCTCTTTCGAGAGGAGGTCGAATTCGCGGTTGTTGCGCACGTTGTCGAGCTGAGTCTTATATGTGGCGATCTTCGACTGTGATTCGTTGATCTTCTCTTTCTCCTGGAGTTTCTTCTTATTGAGCTCGTCGATTTCCTGACGGTAGTTGGCGATGCGGGTGTTGAGGCCTTCGATGCTGTCCTCAAGGTCGCGTACTTCAAGAGGAAGCTCGCCGCGTACGGTCTTGATGCGGTCGATTTGCGAGAGGGTGGTCTGAAGTTCGTAGAGCGATTTAAGACGTGACTCTACTGAGAGGTTCTGTTCGGGTTTATTCTTTTCTTCTGTAGCCATTGTATTTGCTTACAAATAAATGATGGGATTGGTATCACATTGCGAATACCTGACTGCAAAGTTAGGAAATTTTTCCGTAATAATGTGATAAAAAATGTTTTTACTGCAGTTTTCGCTCTCGTGGTGGCCGATATCGACTATTAAGATGCGTCCGGCATAGTCCACGAAGTCGTGATATTTCACGTCGGAGGTGACGAATGCCTCGGCGCCTGCCTTTATAGCTTCGGGAATGAGGAATGCTCCGGAGCCGCCGCAGAGCGCCACTGTCGTAATGGTGCGAGCGGTGTCGAATTCATCGCAGCGCGCTATCGGAGAGCCGAATGTGGATTTCACTTTCTGCACGAGGTCGTAGGCCGAGAGAGGTGCTGCGAGGTGACCTATTGCGCCGCAGCCTACCGTGTCGGGCTCTCCGGCGATGGGCTGTAGCGGACTTACATCCACAAGCCCGAGCATCCGGGCCATTTCGGCCGACACACCTCCGGAGGCGTTGTCGAGATTGGTGTGGGCGGCGTAGATAGCCACGTCTGAGCGAATGGCGTCGATCACAGCCTTCTCCACCTTTGATGCACCCGTAAGATGCTTCAGCCCGCGAAATATCAGCGGATGGTGCGATACTATGAGGTTGCATCCGGCGGCTACAGCTTCGTGTACGGTATCGGGGCTCACATCCACGGTGAGCAGTACTCCGGTGCATTCAGCCCACGAATCGCCCACCAGCAGGCCGGCGTTGTCGTAGTCCTCCTGCAGGTGGAGTGGGGCGAATGCCTCAAGTGCGGAAGCGATGTCGGCTATAGTCGGCATACTTCGTTATTCGGGAAGATCGAGGCTGATGGCCAGTTCGGTGAGTTGCTCGGGATCGATAGCCGAGGGAGCATCGTTCATCACGTCGCGTCCCGAATTGTTTTTCGGGAAAGCGATCACGTCGCGGATCGAATCAAGGCCGGCGAGAATCGACACGAAGCGGTCGAAACCGAAAGCCAGACCGCCGTGAGGGGGCGCACCGAAGCGGAAGGCGTTCATGAGGAAGCCGAACTTATATTGTGCATCTTCTTCGGAGAGGCCGAGAAGGCGGAACATCTTATTCTGCAACTCAGCGTCGTGGATACGGATTGATCCGCCGCCGAGTTCGTTGCCGTTCACTACCATGTCGTATGCCGTAGCACGTACGGCACCGGTATCCGAGTCGAGCAGGTCGATATCATCAGGATTGGGCGAGGTGAAGGGATGATGCATTGCGTAGTAGCGCTGTGTCTCTTCGTCCCACTCGAAGAGGGGGAAGTCGATTACCCAGAGGCAGGAGAAGTTCTGCGGGTCGCGCAGCCCCAGACGGCTACCCATCTCCAGGCGGAGCTCGCAGAGCTGCTTGCGTGTAGCCATAGTGTCGCCGGCGAGAATGAGCATCAGGTCGCCGGGCTTGGCTTCGCCACGCTCAAGCCATGTGCGGAGTTGATCGTCGGTGAAGAATTTGCCTACGGAGCTCTTGAT
>CAMWUX010000217.1 GCA_947177605.1 uncultured Porphyromonadaceae bacterium | reverse complement strand
TCTCCGAGCAAGGCATTCAATACCGCCGGGCTCCAGATAGCTAATATCGTGGCTGGTACGCCTGATATATACCGACGTATCGACCGCGCGATCAATGATAATGAAGTATGCGACGTGAATCTTTTCGGTGTGGTAGCCCCCATTGCGGCATACAACGAGAGTGCCGGATGGCTCGCTGAGCTTAAGCAATACATCTGGAATAATTACCAATACCTGAAAGATCAACTCGGACAACTCGCGCCGAATTACAAGCTTACTCCACTCGAAGGTACCTATCTGGCGTGGATGTCGATCAGGCCGTCAGGAATGAATGCAGATCAATTCTGCAAACAGTTGCTGGATGCGACCGGTCTGATGCTCAATCCCGGAGAGATGTATGGACAGGGCGGGGAGGAATTCGTAAGGCTTAATCTCGCTACTCAGCACTCGCGCATCATTGATGCAACTGAGCGCCTGACAACTTTTATCTCACGCCTTCACTGCTGAACTTAGATTCGCCCGGAATGTTTATATATATATGCCGGCACGTTGCCGGTATATATAAAAAACGACACATATATGCTTGAATCAGGAATCAAATTTGGCGAGGTACGCAATCTCGCATCTCAAACTGAATACTCCGGTGACCGCGTACAGTTTAATAACATTTTCAATACTTCGCATGGCGGCGTATCTGTAGTGGCTTTTTCAGCCGGTCAGAGACTCGACACCCACACAGCTCCTGCCGAACTTATGGTCTACGTGCTTGAAGGGGAGATTGAATTTACCATATCCGATAACCCTCACACCCTCGTGGTCGGCCAATTTCTGCTGGTAGGGGAGGGCGTGCGTCACAGCGTATCGGCAACCAGTGATGCCAAAATGATGCTCGTGAAGGTAAAGGCCTGATGAGGTATGACGACGCTTAAACTCAAGCGGTGCTATGAGCCGCCGTCGCCCGACGACGGCTACCGCGTATACATCGACCGGCTATGGCCGCGCGGATTGTCGCACGATACATTTCACTATGATACGTGGGACAGAGAGATAGCACCAAGTACCGCATTAAGGCATTATTTCCATGAAAATCCCGATACCCATTGGGGCGATTTTGAGGAAAGATACATCATCGAACTTACTCAAAATCCCCGGTGGAATGATTTTGCCGATTCATTGGCATCTCACGATGTAGTGACGTTGCTGTATTCATCAAGAAACGAGCAGGAAAACAATGCCGTGGTCGTAGTATCGGCACTCCTCAGATTCCGTCCGCAGCAGTTCAGGAAAGACTAAAAAGTACACGGCTCCCACAGATAGGGGGAGCCGTGTCCGGTATTAATAGGGGAGTCTATTACTTAACTGCTGCTACACCGGGAAGCACTTTGCCTTCGATAGCCTCGAGGAGAGCACCGCCACCGGTAGATACATAAGACACCTGGTCGGCAAGACCGAACTTGTTGATGCAGGCTACAGAGTCGCCACCACCTACGAGGGAGAAGGCACCGTTTTCAGTAGCCTTAACGATAGCGTCGGCAATAGCACGCGAACCGGCAGTGAAGGTGTCGAACTCGAATACTCCTGCGGGACCATTCCAGAGAATAGTTTTAGCGGGTTCGATTACAGCGGCAAACGACTTGCGGGTCTCGGGACCGGCGTCCATACCTTCCCAGCCTTCGGGAATATCCATTACGGAGCAGATCTGAGTATTGCAATCGTTGGAGAAGCTGTCGCCGGCAACGCAATCCGTGCCGAGCACGAGGTTCACGCCCTTCTCTTTTGCCTTCTTCATGATTTCGAGAGCGAGATCGAGCTTGTCGTCTTCGCAGAGCGACTCACCGATCTTACCGCCGAGAGCCTTAGCGAAAGTATAGGTCATGCCGCCACAGAGAATGAGGTTGTCAACCTTATCCATAAGGTTTTCGATTATACCGATCTTGGTCGAAACCTTAGAGCCGCCCATAATAGCGGTGAAGGGACGCTTGATATCGCTGAGGATGTTGTCTACGGCTTTCACCTCTTTCTCCATAAGGTAGCCGAGCATCTTGTCCTGCTGGTCGAAGTAATCGGCGATTACGGCAGTAGAAGCGTGCTTGCGGTGAGCGGTACCGAATGCGTCGTTAACGTATACGTCGGCATAGCTTGCAAGAGTTTTTGCAAATTCCTTCTGACGCTCCTTCATTTCCTTCTTGGCAGCCTCATAGCCGGCATCGGTCTTTTCAATGCCTACGGGCTTGCCTTCCTCTTCGGGATAGAAGCGGAGGTTCTCAAGCAGAAGCACTTCACCGGGCTTAAGATCCTTTGCTGCTTCAGCAGCCTTAGCGCAGTCGGGCGCAAACTCCACGTCGCAGCCGAGAGCCTTAGCCACGGCATCTTTGATCTGAGCGAGAGAGAATTTGGGATTAACTTTGCCTTTAGGCTTACCCATGTGGCTCATTATAATGAGGCTACCGCCATCGTTAAGGATCTTCTTGAGAGTGGGAAGCGCACCACGGATACGGGTATCATCAGTGATGTTACCATTCTCATCCAGAGGCACATTGAAGTCAACACGTACAATTGCCTTCTTATTGGCAAAATTGAAATTATCGATGCTCATATTGATAAAATTTTGGTTTGATGTTACGATGTACAAATGTAGCCAAATTTTCTTTTTCAATAAAGAAATATTTCCATAAAGTAATTGAAAAAATTTGAAGCATAGCGAAAAAGGATTCCCCAGTAGCATCGTGATGCGTACACACAATAAATAATTGCGCAAAATTATTTGTATAATTCGGAAAAAGCACCTATCTTTGCACTGCAATTTTGAGGCGGGATAGCTCAGTTGGTTAGAGCGTCGGATTCATAACCCGGAGGTCCCGAGT
>CAMWUX010000216.1 GCA_947177605.1 uncultured Porphyromonadaceae bacterium | reverse complement strand
CATCGTCACCGTCACCATCGTCGGCGGATACCTCGTCGGAAGCCGCCTGCTGAAGATGGATCGCGACACCGCCATGCTCACATCCGTTGGAAGCGGCATCTGTGGTGCAGCAGCCGTTCTCGGAGCCGAAGCCACCATGCGTACCAAACCGTTCAAGACGGCCGTGGCCGTGGCCACCGTAGTGATATTCGGCACATTGTCGATGTTCCTCTACCCAATAATGTATCGCGCTGGCATCCTGCATCTATCTCCCGCCGAAATGGGAATCTACGGAGGCTCCACACTTCACGAGGTGGCCCATGCCGTAGGCGCAGGCAATGCCATGGGCGAAGAAATAGCATCGACCACTGTGATTGTCAAGATGATACGCGTCATGATGCTCGTGCCGGTGCTACTCGTGCTCGGCATCTGGGCCGCCCGCCGCGCCATGACAGCATCACCCGATACCCCTACGGGCAAGCGGCGCGTGGCAATTCCCTGGTTCGCTTTCGGCTTTCTTGCAGTCATCGGTCTCAATTCCCTCTCGGTCTATCTTAACACCCTCTCGACCCCCTGCGGCATTCCTGCCGGAGCAGTCGATGTCATCAACTATATCGACACTTTTCTGCTCACGATGGCTATGGCAGCCCTCGGAGCCGAAACCTCTTTCGACAAATTCAAGAAAGCCGGCGCCAAACCGTTCATCCTCGCCTTCATCATCTACGTGTGGCTACTCGGCGGAGGCTACCTTATGGCCCGCTACCTCGCTCCGGCACTCCTGTAAACCCCTCCCCTAAACATCTATTCCGAAAACGAATATGCATACTCCTACATCCAAATCCGATTGCGTCGTCATCATCCCGATGTATAATGAGCGCGAGAATGCCGCGGCCATCATCGACGCCGTGATGGCCCTACCTCATCCGATGGATGTCCTCGTCATCGACGACAACTCCCCCGACGGCACCGCTGCCATCGTCAAAGAACAGATGGCCCGCTATCCGGGACGCGTCGACATCATCGAACGCGAAGGAAAACTCGGACTCGGCACCGCCTACATCACCGGATTCCGCCACGCCCTCGACGCCGGCTATGAATACATCTTCGAAATGGATGCCGACTTCTCCCACAATCCCAATGACCTGATGGCACTCTACAACGCCTGCGCGCGCGATGGTGCCGACGTGGCTATCGGCTCGCGCTACATCACCGGGGTCAACGTGGTCAACTGGCCTATGGGACGAGTGCTGATGAGCTTCTACGCCTCCAAATACGTGCGCATGGTCACCCGCATGAAAGTCCGCGACACCACCGCCGGATTCGTATGCTACCGCCGCCGTGTGCTCAAGACTATCGAGCTCGATAAAATACGCTTCAAGGGGTATGCTTTCCAGATAGAGATGAAATTCACCGCTTATAAATGCGGCTTCAAGATTGTCGAGGTGCCAATTATCTTCGTCAACCGAGTCCTCGGACAGAGCAAGATGAACAGCAGCATATTCGGCGAGGCCGTTTTCGGCGTCATCCGACTTAAGACTTCAAGTTGGTTCCGTAAATACCCTAAACCGGTTGAATGATATGTCACACCTGCTATATAACGCACTGATTGTCACTGGTGCCGATACATTCCACGGATATCTGCTGATAGACGGCGCCGACATCATGGCCGTAGGCCACGGAGAGCCAGCCCCCTCCTTGATGGACTCGGCCCAGGTCACCGACTGCCGAGGCGATATGCTTCTGCCGGGAGCGATTGATACCCATGTCCACTTCCGCGACCCGGGCCTTACCGCCAAGGGCGACATAGCCACCGAGAGCCGCGCTGCTGTAGCCGGTGGCGTCACATCCTACATTGATATGCCCAACACCCGGCCCGCCACAGTGTCACTGGCCGACTGGGAGGCGAAGATGCAGCGTGCGGCCGAAGTCTCGATGGCCAACTATGCCTTCTTTGTGGCCGCCACCAACGACAATCTCTCCACCCTCCTGTCGCTCGACTACACCCGGGTGCCGGGCATCAAGCTCTTCCTCGGCTCATCAACCGGTAATATGCTCGTCGACAATGCCACCACTCTCGAGCGCCTGTTCGCCTCTGCTCCGGCTGTCATAGCCGTGCATGCCGAGGATGAAGCCACCATAGCCCGCTGCCGGCAGGAACTCATTGACCATGCCGGCGGCAAGCCGCTCTCCGTCAGCCTCCACTCCGCCCTACGTCCGGTCGAGGCATGCGTAAAGGCATCCAGCCATGCCATAGAGCTTGCCCGTCGTTACGGAGCACGTCTGCATCTGCTTCACCTGTCGACAGCCGACGAACTCGAGTTGCTTGATGCCGACGCTGATATCACCACTGAGACATGCCCCCACTATCTGCTCTTCACCGAGCGCGACCTCGACCGCTTCGGTAGCCGCCTGAAATGCAATCCGGCCATCAAGTCGGCCGTCGACAGGGCTGCCCTGCTACGTGCAGTTGCCGACGGCCGCATCGACACGATAGCCACCGACCATGCTCCCCATCTGCCTGCCGACAAGGAGGGCGACCTGCTCACTGCCGCCTCCGGCATGCCCGGCATACAGTTCTCGCTCCCGCTGATGCTCGACCTGCTCGAAGGGCGCCCATCGCGTGTCGTTGAGCTGATGTGTGAGAACCCGGCACGTATCTTCGGCATAGCCAACCGCGGCTTCCTGCTCCCCGGCTTCCGTGCCGATATCGTGCGCGTAAACCATGCCGCCACGCCACGCGTAATCTCCGACTCCGATGTCGTGTCGCGCTGCGGCTGGACCCCCTACGCAGGGCTTTCGACCCGCTACAGTGTAGTCACCACCTGGGTCAACGGTCATCCCGCTTTCGACCGGGGCGAATTCATACC
>CAMWUX010000215.1 GCA_947177605.1 uncultured Porphyromonadaceae bacterium | reverse complement strand
GCATTGGCGGGAATCCCCGCACGAAAAGCGTACAATGACATTTTTACCATAAATTATATCCGATACATCCGTCATCCTCAAAATCCATCCATCCTGCCTCAGTGTGAAAAGACACTAAACTAAAAATTTAGTGTTAAACATTGTGAAGGCGGAGATAAACTAAGTTTTTAGTTATATATTTGCGGTGTCAACTAAATTCTTAGTTTAATATGGCAACGATAATGAAACTTACTGAAAAGGAGGAAGAGGTGATGACCGTATTCTGGCAGCATGGCGCACTCACTATACGCGGTGTAGTGGCGCTATATCCCGAACCACGCCCTCACTTCAATACCGTCAGCACTTACGTGCATATTCTCGAAAAGAAGGGCTATCTCAGCCGCCATAAGGTCGGCAATGCGCTGACCTACTCACCGGCCATCGAGCTGGAGGAGTATCGCAAATCCACGATGAAGGGTGTGATCCGCCGATTCTTCGACAACTCTTACATGCAGATCGTATCCACGCTCGTGCGCGATGAGGATATCTCCGTCGACGAGCTCAAGGAGCTCATCCGTATGGTAGAGCAGAATAAGGAACAGAAGCGGTAACCGAAATAATCACGCGGTATATGGGAGCAATCACAGCCTACGCGATGTCTGTCGCCATAATTCTGGCAGTAGAGTACATAGTCTACAAGTGCCTGCTGGCCAACACTACCTTCTATCGCCTAAACCGACGTGTGCTGCTTATGTGCTATATCGTGGCACTTTTGGCAATACCGGTGGCTCATATCCTTCGCGGTCTTAGCCCGGTGGCGGATAATGGGCAGATCGCAGCCGAAGCGGCAACGTGGGTGGGTACTGTAGCTGACGGAACCAATCATGATGCCCTGCTTAATGCAGTTCCGGCAGCGTATCTTGCAGGCGTGGTGCTTATGGCGATATTCACTGCAGTGTCGTACGTAAGGATGTGGCTTATCATCCGTTCCGGCTCACACAAATTTATGGAGGGAGCCACTATGGTGGTCCTCGGCCGCCCCGTGTCGCCCTTCAGCTGGGACCGGTATATCGTGGTGTCCTCAGCCGATGCGGCCGACAGGCTTATCGTGGATCACGAACTCTGCCATATCCGTCACGGCCACAGTTTTGATCTCGTTTTAGCAAGATTGTTTGTCATCTTCAATAGGTTCAACCCGGTAGCCTACCTTATGTGCCGCGAGTTGAGCGCCGTACACGAATACGAAGTGGATCAGGATATTCTCGCCTCGGGAGTGACCGCCTTCGACTATCAGATGCTGTTAATAAGAAAGACTGTTGGCTCAAGATTCCAGTCCATAGCCAACAGCCTGAATCATAGTCAACTTAAAAACCGTTTAACCATGATGCAAAAATCAAGATCAAAGCGAGGGCGCTCGCTGTGTGCAGTAGCCCTCTTGCCGGCAGCTCTGCTGGCAGTGTCGATGACCGATATTCCCGCGGTCGCGTCGACAATCCGTAATGTAGCAGCAGTGAGCTACGGCAAAGTTAGTGAAAATCCTCAGCCCGGGCAAACGCCTGCCGAGCGCAATGCCGATGAGCCACAGGCTCAGGCTACGGTAGCTCCCGAAAAGATGCCTCAATATCCGGGCGGTGAGCGTGAGTTGCTCAATGCGGTGATGAGCGCCATCAGATATCCTGAAGCCCCCTATAAGGAGGGCGCGAGCGGTCTCACTGTAATCTCCTTCACGGTAAAGAAGGATGGCACGATAGACGACATAAAACTCATGCAGTCGTCCGGCTACGGCGACCTTGATGCCGAGGCAATCCGCGCCGTACGCGAAAGTGCCACCGCCCGATGGACTCCGGGCTATTACAATGGAGAGCCCGTCGACTGCAAGTACGTGCTTCCGATCAGATTCGCCCTTAAGAAGTAATACCCCCCGAGGCAGACATATAATTCCTGATTAAAGTCCGGGCCCGCATCAGTCCTTTGATGCGAGCCCGGATTATTATGGGGAATGGTGGTTAAAGATCGATGCGGAGGGTTTCGGCGGTGCGGATTCGGGGCTTCACTTCGCCCCCCATGATGTAGACGGCACCGTCGGGACCGGTAGCAATAGCAGCGCCTGCGCGGGCTGCGTCGGGACGGTCGGCTACCAGCTGCCATTCATCTGCAGCCGGATCGTAGATAAATATTCTGGAGTTGAAACGATACCACTCGATCGGATGCAGCAGGTAGTCGGGCTGCTGATTGCGCAGGGCGGCCAGAAACACATCTTTGTTGACACCGCCGGTGGCCAGTATGCGTCCGTCTGGGAGCGTAGCGGCCACACCGCCGCCGAGGCTTATCTCTGCACCATCGGCTGTGGGGGCAGGGAGCGGAGACCATTTGTTGGTGGCTGGATCGTAGCAGAGACCGTCGCAATCGAGCGTGGCATCGTGCCCTTTGTGCTTTCCGGCGAAGCCGCCCCAGAGATAGAGCCGAGAGCCGCTGGCAGCCATCACGGGCTGAGTGCGAGGATTGCCGGGCATCTTAGCCTGCTTCTTCCATCCCTTTCCGGGCTGCGACAGATCGAGAGCCCAAAGGTCGCGGCTCGGGATACCGTCCTGATTGCCGCCTGCCACATAGAGTATATCGCCTATGGCTGCTGCGGCTCCATTGTCGACGGTCACAGGGAGTGCCGGGAGTGATTCCATCTCGGAGCCACGCAGACGATATACGTCGGCTGTGGAGCCATCCTCGCCCATTCCGCCTATAAGTATCATGCCGTCGGGCATCGCTACAGAAGAGCCATAGGCCATAGCCCGGGGCAGGAAGCCGATGCAGCGCCATGAGAGCGAAGCCGTGTCGGCTGCATATATGCCCTGATAGAAGTTTTTACGGGCGTCTGG
>CAMWUX010000214.1 GCA_947177605.1 uncultured Porphyromonadaceae bacterium | reverse complement strand
CCATCACCGGACGCCCGATTGATAATCGGTGGCAGGACATGGCCGACGGACTACGCTTTCATCGCCTCCCGTCGGGCGTGATCGCCGAATACGAAGGCTTTGCCGACACTACTATCAAACAGGCCGACGTGGCTCTGCTCGCCTATCCGCTCGATTTCATCACCGACCGGAATGAGACAGACCGTACTCTTACATACTACGAAGCGCTCACCGATACCATAGGCGGCCCGGCTATGAGCCATTCGGCAATGGCTGTAAACTATGCCCGACTCAATCAGTCCGAAAAAGCGGCACGTCTTATCGACCGCGCCACTACGCCTTATCTGCGCGGAGAGCACTTGATGATGGCCGAGACACCATCGACCGACGACACCTATTTCCTTACCGGCGCCGGCGGCCTGCTGCAGGCTATACTCATGGGATACCTCGGCCTCGACATCACCGAGGAGGGGATCAGCCAGTCATCAGCATCATTGCCCTCCGGCATACGAAAGATCACGTCAATCACGCCTCATGGCACCTTCTCCCGCTCCGACAATGCGGGCTTATAGAAATTTATCACTACCTTTGCGCCGGCTTACTCAATACGTCCACCCAAACCGAATTAAAATTTTAAATTATTTCAATACATTATGAGATTATCTTTCCGACTCCTAAGCATCCTCTGCGGGGCCGCATTCATGGCCTCATGTAGCGAAGACGGCCCCGAACAGCCTACCGAATTCTATCGAGTGATCGACTTCGAGAATACCCGCGTCACCCTTGCCGGTCCCACGTCCTACGGTGCCAATCTCTACGCCAACTTCGACGGCCCCAAATTCACCTCCGGAGCCATCAACTTCGAAGAGGGCGTGCAATTCCTTTTCGGCATAAACGAAAGCCTCTACGACGATGAAATCAACTTCTGGAACGGCGGTATGGTGCTCTCACAATGGAATTATCGTTCGAATCCCGAAGGCGAGAGCGGCGACTGGTGGATGAGTTTCAACAACCAATGCTCCGTATACAACACAGCATCCACCGACGGCGCTAACCGCGGCGCAGGCGCAGGCGGATCGAATACCTTCGCTGTGATCAACGGATACGATGACCCGAACTCGATGTCGTCCATGGCCAAATTCTCCTTCTCCAACGGAGCTCTCTACGAGGTCTACTCCATAGAGATCTGCACGCCCTCCTACGTCTATGGCTTGATCGCCAACGGCAACCCTTACGGAGGCGGCGCTCTGAAAGACAACTCGGGCTGGTTCAAGATCATGGCCTATGGCTTCGATGCCGAAGGCAATCCCACCAACGGCGGACAGCCGGTGGAGAAATACATCTGCGACTATCGCAATCCCAACAAGATAATCGAGACTATCGACACATGGCAGACGTGGGATCTCTATCCCCTCGGCAAGGTCAATACTGTAAAATTCCAGTTTGCCGGTTCGGACACAGGCGCTTACGGTCTCAATACGCCCGCCTATATGTGTCTCGACAACATCAAGATCCACATGAACGCCAAGTGAGGCACGAACCTCGATGCACGAATATAGAGGGCGCACCCACCTCGGGCAGCGCCCGCTTTTTATATGGGGGTGAGCAAGACCACAACACACTGATTACCAATGCGCGATATAGGTACCCTCTACGTCGGATGCAGAAAGGAGGTTGTTCACTTGGCGGAGCCTACACAGTGGTATCTTAAACGTGAGGGGGCGGCTTCAAACTGGATCTTCCCACAAGGCTTCCGAGAATGGTATTTATATAGCAACGCTTTACGTAAACGATAATCCGATAAGCGGAAATACACCACGAATACTGAAACAGTAGAGGTGTAAATGTTTTTTATTTGGAAAATAATTGATTTTTAATTACTTTTGAGGCCACCAATCATCAATAGTTATGAAGAAGATATTTTTAATACCGATAACTATAACTCTGCTTATTGTAGCGGCTGCCTGCGGCAAAGATACCGCTGAGGAACCGACTATCCCGGCTACGGGGTCGAATGATAATGAATATATAGAACCCAATCCCACAGAGAATGCAGATCCTGATCCGGCTACTGACGATGACGACAATACAACTCCGAATGATGAGGAGGAATATATCAGTTATCCCAACCCGGAACCGCTAACGGCCGAGTTGCGCCCGGTATTGACTGCCGAAAAGCGCTGGATCAAGCAGAGTATATTTGTTCCCGGTTGTGAACGCTTCAGCGAAACATGGACTGCCTTATGTTCCCAAAATGGCTATATGTTTGGTCGTAACACGTGGGCTATATATCGGGAGGGCTCTGAACACGTTTATGGTAATCCGGAATGGTGTTACGCAGAAGATGAAGATGGCAGTGTATACCAAAGAGGTAGTTTTGATTATGATGACCCGTGGACATTTGACAAGATCTATTTCTTTGATCCCAATGTGGAATTACCGGACCAAAACAAAAATTTCGTGCAGAGCCGTGGCACCATAGTGCTTGAGGGGATGACCCGTAGAGCGCTCCGCGTGAAATTTAGTAATATAGAAAGCGGTTACGACTATTGGGTTGAAGGCATAGGTCCGCTCAACGGGTCAATTATCGACTATAGTATAATTCACCCCTCATGTCCACCGGGAACGTGTGAAGGTTATCCGAAATATGTGAAGGTGCTTAAGTGCTACGATGGTGATGTGCTTATATACGATGCCAGCCGTATGCGTGATTATCTATATACGGAGGAAGAAGTGTTCTTCCCAATGGTATAGGTCTTTTATAAAACCTACAATATAGCGGGCGCACCCACAGCGGGGAGCGCCCGCTTGTGTGTGTGACGGATGTAAGGGATGTGATTTATGGTAAAAATGTCATTGTACGCTTTTCGTGCGGGGATTCCCGCCAATGCA
>CAMWUX010000213.1 GCA_947177605.1 uncultured Porphyromonadaceae bacterium | reverse complement strand
GTATTCACCTTTGGAGATGTGGATACAATACATCACGTAGGCCGTGGTCGAGAAGCCGTAGCCAAGTTGCTCCACCACCACACATACATTAATGGTAAGCATCGAGGGCTCGGGGATGAAGGCGAGCAGGGTCATGGCGGCGCAACTCGCCGCGAGAGTCCAGGCCATGGGTATGAGCCATCGTCGCAGCCCTCCGCGGGCTATCGCAATGCCGCCAATCACACCGCCTGCTATGATACCTCCTACTCCCAGTATGCCATAGCAGTAGCCTACCTGACTTGTGGAGAGCGCGAGGCCTCCGGCATCGGCGGCGTCGAGGAGGAATGGGGAGATGAGTTTCTGCAGCTGTGCTTCCGGCAGCTTGTAGAGCAGGAGAAACAGAAGTATCACCCATATCTCGGAGCGACGGAAGAAGCTCACAAATGAGGCTGCGAATTCGCGCCACACATCGCGCAGGGTAGTGGCGCGGCGCAGGGTGTCAGCCTTGGGGCGTGGCAGTGTGACGGCGTGGTAAATCGTGATCAGCGCGAAGCCGGCGGCCAGAATCTCGAAGAGGAGCGCCCATGCCTTCGGGATGTCGCCGCAGCTGATCTCAAACGATCCGGCGAGAATCAGCAAGGGTCCCTGCCCGAGCAGCATCGCGGCGCGGTAGAAGGTAGTGCGGATGCCTACAAAGAATGATTGCTCCCACTCGTCGAGGGCCAGCATATAGAAGCCGTCGGCCGATATGTCGTGAGTGGCCGAGAGGAATGCCGTGACCAGAAACGACGCTACGGTGGCTGCGAGCCACGAAGGCCCCGGAAGTGTCAATGCCACGGCGCCGAGCGCCAGCGATATAAGCAACTCCATAGCTACTATCCAGCGTCGCTTGGAACTGAATATATCCACGATCGGGCTCCAGAGCGGCTTCACAACCCACGGCAGCGATAGCAGCGAGGTGTAGAATGCGAGCTGCGCGTTGGTCAGCCCCATCTTCTTGTACATCACCACGGTGAGGGTCATCACGATGGCGTAGGGGAGGCCTTCGGCAAAGTAAAGGGTGGGCACCCAGGCCCACGGACGGTTGCGCAGGCTCATCGTCAGTATGCTTTAGAGAGATTAGCACCGGGATAGTAATGGCTCAGAATCTGCCCGAAGGTGTAGCCGTCGGCAGCCATTTGCGCTGCTCCGATCTGGCACAGGCCTACGCCGTGACCCCAGCCGGCACCTTCGAGAGTCCACCCCTCGGAGGTGCGGCGAACTATAAATGCGGAGCTGTAGAGATGGCTCTCCGACAGGGCGCGGCGGATTTCCAGTTCCTTGCCTATGATGATGGTGCCTCCGGTGCCCTCGATGCGCAGGCGCATGATGCGGCCCGACGGCCCGCGGCGCAGCGGAGTGATGGCCGTGATATGTCCTATGGCGGCGCCGGTTTTCCGGCTCACGAGGCTGTCGAGCTCGTCGGTGGTGTAGCTTACGCTCCATCGGAAGTAGTCGTCGGTGGTGCGGTCGTAGCTGTTGAGCGCTTTGGCAAGTACATCGGGGTGGGCATTGCCGCAGAAGCAGGCCGGGCGCGATGATATCCATCGGGTAGCGGCGGCTTCGTCGGTGAGATCGGAGTGTAGCGCTCCGTCGGGAGTATCGGCCACGGCTGCCAAATAGGGGTAATCCACATCTTGCCAACAGGTAGAGAAGATCTCGGTGGCGCCACCGCAGCATTTTGAGAAGCGGGCGTCGCAGATCCGGCCGTCGTAGGTGAGCACAAGTCCTTCCGTGGCCTTGAGGGCATCGACTACTGCCGGCACGAATGCCCGGCTGAAGCCCTGATAGCGCTGACAGTGATCGTCGGCACACACATGGAAGCGGTCGTGGTTCTGACGGTCGTACCATATCACACGCTCTTCGTCGGTGATCTGTCCGGGCGGAGGTACGGGATTATCGACCGTAGCCATCTGAGCGAGTACCCAACTGCGCGAGATTACGGCGTGGGCTTTCAGAAATTCCGGATCAGCGTCGGCGCTCATCTCAGAGCTGATCACGCTCCGCAGGTATGACTCCACATCTATGAAGTTGACGGCCGCAGTCAGCTCACCCACACGTGAGAAGCGTAGCAGGCCCTTAAACAGTTGGGTCTGTCGCTGTTGCCAGTGGAAATCCTTGCCGATCACCACACCTTCCACCGCGATACTCTCTGCCGCGGTCGGGGCCACGGCAGCATAGATCTCGTCGCCGTCGGCAGTGAGGCGGTTGCCGTCGGCATCGGTGTATCTTACCTCCGGAGCTTCGAGTATGCCTACGCTGATCATCGGTACCGGACGATCTGCGATCAGAGCTGGAGGCAGGGACACTTCGCTGTAGATCTGCCGGATAAGGTCGGGGGTGAGCAGGTCGAGGTCGGCGACGCGCGGTGTCACTATCGTGCCGCTCATATCCATTGAGCCGGGGCTGACAAGCACTTCGCCGAAGCGGGCGGGACGGTGACGAAGACGTGGAAATATCAGCGCCTCAAGGTGTCCGGGGCGGGGAGTACGCATCAGTATATTCACTTTCGGCTCGTCGGCAGGTGTGTGGGGGAGCGATTTGAGCCGTAGAGTGAGAGTGCGTTCCATGTCATCGGCTGTGGCAGAGATATGGATGTGTGGCCAAAAGATTTTGTCGAGATTATCCCACACGACCATATACTCCGTGGGTACGGCCTGAAAATGAAGATGATCGGGAGCGGATGCGCCGCACTTGGGACCATTGTAGAATGTAGTGTAGCCGTCGAGCTGTCGCGCCACGGCTATGATGTCGGTCACGCGCTCCGAAATGCTCTGTGGGGTATGGTCGGGCGACACTATCGTGAGGTGGCCGGGACGTATCGGATAGGGATTGACGAGCATCTCGTAGCCGCATAGCTGATGTATCT
>CAMWUX010000212.1 GCA_947177605.1 uncultured Porphyromonadaceae bacterium | reverse complement strand
TAGCGATAGGAGTACCGCTGCCCCAAGGACGACCGAGAGTGAAGTTGCCATCAGTGGGCTTGTCACCCTGCGGCTCGCCGGTGATCTCACAGTCGCGGAATATCCAGCCATACTGCTTGGGAGTGGAGGGCACAGCGAGATAGCCACCCGAGCCAACCATGCGGAGCGCGACGCCATTGAAGTAGACGTCACCCTTACCGCAGAGGAAGTCGGTGCGGCCACGCACCACGCCACCCTCGAAGTAGAAGCGACCGTTCTGGTTGTTGTTGGTATAGGTGTCCTGGAAGCCCCAGAGGCATACGTCCTTGAGGATAGTCTTGTCACCCTTGTCATGGAGCTCTACGTCACGGCCATTACCGTCGCCCATCGACGACTTGATGGTGAGGTGCTGGAAGTAGGTATTCTTGGCCGACGAAGCAATCTGGATAACGTCACCGTTACCGATACCCTCGGCGATGCAGCCACCGTTGGTGCCGCTGCCGCCACCGGTAGCGGTGGGAAGAGTGTTGGTGATGATCACACCGTCACGGCTCTCACCGATGAACGAGATGTTGGAAGCTGTGATATAGGTGATAGGATCGGGGAACTCAATATTGTTGGGATTGCTGTCGCCACCGGACTTCATTGCAGTCTCAGAAGCGGGGAGCTTATACTCGCCGTTGTGGATGAAGATGCGGAAACGTGCTTCCTTGTCAGCGCGGGTATTGGCGTCATTGATAGCGGCAACAAGCTCGTCGACAGTCTTGACAACGCGGTCGTAGTGACCCTTGGCAACTGCGTCGCGTGTCTTGGTCTCGAAGTTGATGGTGATATCCTCGGCATAGGCATTATCTGTGAGGTCGCTGACAGCGCCGCCGGGGAGAGTGAAGGTGTAGGGGGTGGTGTAGTTGAGGTTCTTGTAGGAGAAGGTCACAACCTTACCTGTAACAGAAGGCTCAAGCTCAAGATCACCGAGAGTGGCCTTGACACCCTCTTTCACCTTAACCTTCTCGTCGAAAGTGAGGATAATCTTACCGTTGATCGAAGCATTGTCGGCACCTTCGGCGGGCACGGTCGACTCAAGGACGGGGGCAGTGCCGTCGTCAATGAGTCTGGCTGTACCGGTCACATAGACGGCCTGGATAGAAGTACCGTCATTGGTATAGGAGCCATCATCATTTTTAGAACCGTCGATGGTCGAGGTCTTGTCGGGAATGATGCGCACCATTACAGAAGGCTGATTGTTGGCCTCGGCGGGGAGAGTAAACTCACCGGCAGTCCATTTTCTCCTACCCTCGATAGTGATGGAGCCGGCCTTGGTCCATGTAGCGCCCTTGTCGATTGAATACTCTATGTCCTGAACAGTATAGGCATTGTAGTTGTAGAGCATCTTGGTAGCCACCTTGATGTCGGTGAAAGCCTCGGCGTTGAAGCTGATCTGGTAGTAGTAAGTACCTAACGGCTTCGTCCAGTTTACAGCGACACCATTACCTTCGCCACTGCCTTCGTAGCCACCGGCACCCAGCCAGCTCTTGTCAAGCCATGTGGAGGTTTCACCCTCATCGTTAACGAGCACGAGTGTGGAGGCATCGTTGCCCTCGGAATAGAAGTCGGCTATGCGACCGCCGTTGCCGGCACGGAAGAAGTCCCAGATAGCGATATAGTCATCGGCTGCATACTCAGCCACGATATCGGTCTTGTCAGCGTCGACAGTGAAAGTGTACTCGCTCGAAGTCGAGCCATCCTGCCAGTTGTTGAACTTGACTACATCGTTTGAATAAGCCTTGAGGGTGACGAGAGTGCCTTCCTCATACATATTCTTGCCGTCCACCACTACAGGAGCGGGAGTGGCTGCAACCTGATAATCGTTACCACCGTTGACAACGTAGGCAACCTCATAAGTGTTGATGGCCTCGAAGTTGGCGGTAAACTCGGCATTGGCCTCGACAGTGTAGACAAACTCAGCCTTGTCGCTGACCTCCTTGCCGTCGGCATCGGTCCAGTTGACAAACTTGTAGCCGAATTTCTTATCGGCGGTGAGTTTCACCTCGCTGCCTTCCTCATAGTCGTCGGCGGCGGGATATATCTTCACGCTACCGGCTTCGGCATTGTTGGGAGCGACCGAAACTGTGTACTTGGTCACGTCCTCAATGGTACCGTTAATGACACCATGTATCTGAACATCGCTATAACCGCAACCCTTGGCAGGATCATAACCGTTGTTCAACACAAGCGACAACATCTCTCCAGACGCAAGCTGGGCCTGCTCGTCGGCCGTGAGTTCACGCTCATACTTGACTACGAGATGCTTCTGACCTGCAAACTTGTCAAGATCCTTAGTACCTTCAATATACCTATTGCTGCGCACAGGGGTGATCTTGTCAAGAACGACAGACTTGTCACCGGCCTTGAGAGTCACACTCACACCCTCGGCAGTTCCGTCAGTTCCGTCACGCGAAATGAAGAAAGAAACCTTGGTGGGAGTAAAGGTGAGACCCTTGGCAGGCTTGAGATTCCACGAAACGATATCGCTGCCACTGTTCTGGGAATTAAGCTCAACATAATTTACACCGAGATTAACGTTAACAGTAAGCATCTTCTTGAAAGAGCATACACCGGCATCAAACGAAGTCATCGAGAAAGCGGCCTCGGGAGCAACCTCCACAGCGGTAGCATAATCAGCCTGATTGTTGAAGGGCCAGATCACGGAAGCAGCCTCGTCAGTATAAGAGGTGCCGCCGGTCGAAGTCTTGACTACGGGAAGCACCACCTTAATATAACGGTAGTAGCTGCCCTGATTGCCGATAACGACATCTACGGTCTCGGCTTTGCCGCCAACAGTAAACGAAGCATTATTGCCTGAAACGACCATATTCTCACCGTCGACGGTAGAATTGGTTTCAGAATATGAC
>CAMWUX010000211.1 GCA_947177605.1 uncultured Porphyromonadaceae bacterium | reverse complement strand
AGTTGGTAGTGCCATTGAAGCACATGTGCTCGAGGAAGTGAGCCAGACCGCGCTGGTTGTCCTCCTCCAATACGGAGCCTACCTTCTGAGCGATGTAGAAGTCGGCCTGACCTTTGGGGTACTCATTGTGGCGTATGTAGTAAGTCAAGCCGTTGTCGAGCTTGCCGATACGCACATCCTGGTCTGCAGGAAGCTCGGGGATGGCCTGTGCGTGCACCGCGGGAGCGGCGAACAGAGCGGCGAGGAGCAATACTGCAGCTTTGATTGTTTTTTTCATATTAAAATATTTGTAATGATGGTTGTATTTCAATGTGATAAATTATTTGACGCAAAATTACTCAAAAAGTTACATTGCGATTGCAAAATTTTATTAAACGGTCGGAAAAAAATGAAGAGAAGCGAGACTAATGCACTATGGCACAGCCTCGCTCCCGTGTATGAGAGTATGTATTAATTCAATATTATTTCAGAAGATTCTTGGCAGCGTTGACACCATTCTGTACGCCTTCCGATACGGCAGCACCGGCTTCCTGAGCTTTCTGCTTGGCAGCGTCGACTGCAGCAGCTGCATCTTCTTTCACACCTTCAACAGCGGATTCAGCCTTTTCTTTCACGTCGCCGGCTACGTTGCCTGCCACGCCTTCAGCCTTTTCGAGGGCAGTCGATACGGTTTCGAGAGCACCGGTCATACCTACCTTGTCGGCATAGGGCTTGATCTGGTCGAGATATGTGCGGGCTTCGGCGAGCTTACCGCTGGCCACAAGCTGCTTTACATAAGCTATACCCTTCTGCACATTTTCAGCGGAAGCGGCGGATTTGATATTGTCGAGAAGTGAGGGAGCTTCATCCTCGGTCACTACTACCGTTTCGTCAACTACGACACCTTCTACTACGGCGTTAGCGCTATCAGCTGCATCGGCAGCGGCATTTTCAGCTTTGTTACCACAGGAAACCATTGTTGCAGCAGCTACTACTGCCATCGAGAGAACTAATTTTTTCATAAATTATAAATTGTTTGTTAAGAGAATTCAAAGGTTATAACAACACCATCGGACAAATAGTTCGCCTGCAACTCATTTTTTTAGAAAGAGTAGCTGATGCCGATCGATGGATTGAATGCATGCACACGGTAGTTGGCTTCGAAAGTGCGTGTGTAGACCGACTCAGGCATCCCGGCGCTCTGGAGCACCAGATCCTTATATGTGCACTTGGCATTGTCGACACCCAGACCGGCCACATACATAAAGGCGAGGTCTACCGAGAGGCCGCGCGTGGGGCGGAAGGAGAAGCCTACTGTCGGCGAGATCTTGGTCATGCCGGGCGTCTCGGGATTGTAGTAGTCGCTATTCACAGGGGTGGTGTCGAACATCATGCCGGCTCGCACGTCGAAGCGATCGGTCACGGCATATTGAGCGCCCATCTTCACCGCCCACGAATTTTTGTAAT
Source organism: uncultured Porphyromonadaceae bacterium (assembly GCA_947177605.1). Classification (GTDB taxonomy): domain Bacteria; phylum Bacteroidota; class Bacteroidia; order Bacteroidales; family Muribaculaceae; genus Paramuribaculum. The sequence goes on along the minus strand of CAMWUX010000211.1, from coordinate 1,450 downwards.
TCTTGGGAATGTTCTGATCAAACGCGTCGAGCGGAGCAGGGAAGTCGATATTGAGGGTCTTGTAGGCGCTCCAGCCCGTGAGTTGAGCGTCAGCAGCCACCGTCCAGCGGTCGGTCGGGCGGTAGGCCACACCCATGTTGAATACGTAGGGAGCGGGCATCTCTGCTGCGAAGTTAGCTTTATGGATATTACCGAGACTCGGTTCGAGAGCGGCCTTCACCACCTCGTTGGCATAGCTCACGGATGCTTCACCGGCTTTTACTTTCATAGTCATCTTGGTGCGGAAAGAGGCACCCACGCTCCATTGGGAAGTAATATCGTAGAGTACGCCGACATTAGCTCCGAGAGCCACTTGCGACGTGCCAGTGAGATTGACCGAGGCGGCCACAACATCGCCGAGCACCGGGGCTCCGGCCACCATATCGAACGTGGAGCCGGGCACGAGTCCCTTGTCGAGATTCACATTGCCCCATGTGATCATCATGCCTGCACCGATCGACAGATTCTTTATCGGACGCCATGCTACGGTGGGCTGTACGGTGAACATCTTGAGGCTTACTTTCTGCGACAGCAGTGCGCCGGGCCAGTTCTGAGTCCAGTTGATACCGCTGCCGTAGGGGGTGAAGAAGCTGATGCCGGCCTGCAGATTGTCGTAGATACGGAATGCGGCGTTGAATGCCATCGGTGTTGACCAGCCGTTTTCAGTCGAGTAGTCGTTGCCCTGATATTCAGCCATAGCTATGGCTTTGATACCTGTTATAGAGCCTGAGAGATCAAAAGTCTTGTCGGAAAAGCCGAGCGCACCGGGATTGAAGATCATACTCTCCGCACCCAGTTTGAGGGCCACGCCGGCGTGTCCCATGCCAAGCTGCTTAGTGCTTAGAGTGTTGATCTGATACCCCTCAGCGGAAGCAGTGATTATGGCTGCAAATGCAGCGATGGCCATGAGGATTCTTTTCATAATGTCTAAAAAATTGGTTAAAACTTCCACAAATATAGGTTTAATATTTGACGCGGCCAAATCTGTGGACATTCCGGCAAATTGTTGTATATTTGTCGCATTGTATAATCATAGCCATGCGACACATCTATTCATTAGCCATTGCGGCTCTCATATCCGCATCATCAGTATCGGCCGCCCAATACCGGCTCACATCGCCCGACGGCCACATCTTATTCACACTCAGCAACTCCGCCACCGGCGCCACCTACAGTGTAAGTGTCAATGACCGCCAGCTCATCGAACCATCCGCTATGGGTCTTGTGGCCGAGGGCGTGAAGTGGGATTACAAAAAAGCGAAAGTCACACGATCAAGCCTCGACGAGACGTGGACCCAGCCATGGGGCGAAAATACCACCTGCCGCAACCACTACAATGAAATGGCTGTGACACTCGGCCGTAAGTCGGATCTCACCATCCGCGTACGCGCTTTCGACGACGGTGTAGCTT
>CAMWUX010000210.1 GCA_947177605.1 uncultured Porphyromonadaceae bacterium | reverse complement strand
GCAGATACAGCAGCATGTGGCTGAGCGCCTTGACCGGATGGTTGGACCGTTTGGTCAGTCGTGCGGCGATACACTCGAAGTTGGTTGCGGAAGCGGTATGCTCACGCGTCGGCTCACGTCATATATCGACTCGTCACACCTGACACTATGGGACATAGCGCCCATTCCCGACGGCCTGCCGGGCTCGCACCGGCAGTGCGATGCAGAGGCGGCGATCCGCGATGTGGCTTCGCATAGTTTTGATATTATCGCGAGTGCGTCTACAGTCCAGTGGTTTGATTCTCCGGGCCGCTTCGTCGATGAGTGCGCGCGTGTGCTCCGCCCCGGTGGTGTGCTCGCTATCGCTACCTACGGGCCAGATACATTTACTTCTGTTCGCCCTTATGCCGTAGGCTTCGCCCCGCGATACTATAGCGTGGAGTGGTGGCGTCTACATCTCGAACCGTATTTCGACATTGCGGAATTGGAGACTGAAAGCCATATACTTGAGTTTGAATCCCCTATTCAGCTCGCACGCCATATCAGCCTTACAGGCGTGAATGCCACCCGTCCGTCTGCCGCCGCACTGCGCGATATGATCCGCGACGATGTGCGTCGGCTTGAGTATCAGCCTGTCTACATTCTGGCTATTGCGAAATCGAAATGAATGTTGTAATTTTACCCTCATGCAAATCCGACATATACTCGTAATCACAATAGCGCTGCTCACGGCGTTTGCGGCCGACGCAGCCAAAGCGCGCGCCAAGAAGAAACAGCCGCCGAAGCCTTCTCCTGAAGAGCTGATGGTGCAGGCTGCCGAAGATTTTGCCGCATACAGATTTGATGCTGTACTTGAGGCTATTGCCGATATTGATACGCCCGAAGCCCGCGATCTTCACCGCCGTGCCGAGCTGGGTACCAATATGCTTGGCCGCGTGGAGCAGGTAACGATAATCGACAGTATCACCCTTCCGCGCACCGGCCTGATGGCTCTTCTGCCGCTGTCGGAGGAGTCAGGCACACTTTTCACTTCCACACGCACTATGCTCGGTCAGGCGTGCGTCGATGGCTCCGGTGCTTTCGCATCGGCCGACGGTCGTAGCTTTATATGGTCGATGCCCGGTGCCGACGGCTCATCACATCTCGTCACGAGTTATCGTTTGGTCGACGGTTCGCTTGAGCCGGCTGAAGACCTCGGCGAGGATCTCCGGATAGGTCGCTTTGTGGGATATCCCTATCTGATGCCCGACGGCATTACGCTATATTTCGCGGCCGATGGCGATGCGTCGCTCGGAGGTCTCGACATATTCATGTCGCGCAGCAATGGCTCTGATTTTCTTCAGCCTCAGAATCTCGGTATGCCCTACAATTCGCCATACAACGATTATATGATGGCGATCGATGAGACTACAGGATATGGCTTTTGGGTCACTGATCGCAATCAGATTCCCGATTCGGTGACTATGTATATGTTTCGCGTAAATGACTTGCGGCGTAACTATCCCGCCGATGAGGCCGAACTTATCGATCACGCGCGTATCACCTCCGTGGGCGCTACTCCCGGAGCGACTGATCCGCAGTTTATGAAAGCCTATCGCAAGCCGACGCGCAGCGGCAATTCCGGTAGCCGTAAATCGGACGGATCAGGCTATGCCATTGCCGTGCCGGGCAGGGGAGTGATCACCTCCGCTTCACAGATACAGACGCAGATGGGCATGGATGCCCTCACCCGATATCTGGGCGTGAAGCAACGCTACGACAGTATCGTCGATGAACTGTCGCGACTGCGTGCCACCTATGCCGCCGGCGACAAATCGGTGGCCAACCGTATACTTTCGCTCGAACATGATTTACCGGCTATTGAGAAGCAACTGGTCGACGCGGCCAATGTGGTTATCAAGGCCGAATCAACAACTACAGATCGACAGCAATGACAGCATTTCTAATCTCACTGGCCATACTCGTTGGCGGTTACGTCTGCTATGGCTATCTGGTCGACAAGGTGTTCGGCACGTCGCGATCCAATCCCGTGCCGGCATATACCAAACGCGACGACGTGGACTTCCAGCCCATGTCTACATGGAAGGTATTCCTGATCCAGTTTCTCAATATCGCTGGCCTCGGCCCGATATTCGGAGCCATAATGGGTATCCTTTACGGCCCGGCGGCATTTCTGTGGATAGCACTCGGCACCATCTTCGCCGGTGGTGTTCACGATTACTTCTCTGGTATCATATCTCTGCGCATGGGCGGAGCATCGCTTCCCGAAATCGTAGGACGCGAACTCGGCACCGGCATCAAGCAGCTGATGCGTGGTTTCTCGGTGCTTCTGCTCGTGCTGGTGACGGCAGTGTTTGTGATCACTCCCGCCGGTTTGCTCTCGTCGATGACCCCCGACTGGCTTGACCTCACCATCTGGACATGCGTGATATTCGCATATTATATTCTGGCCACACTTCTGCCTATCGACAAACTGATCGGCAATCTTTATCCCGTGTTTGGTTTCGCGCTGCTCTTTATGGCGGTCGGCCTTATGGGCGTGCTGCTTTTCGGTGGCGTCGAGATTCCCGTCAGCTTCTCCTCCGGATTGGGCAGCCGTACGTCGGCACCCGTATTCCCGATGATGTTTGTGAGCATCGCCTGTGGAGCGATCTCCGGTTTCCATGCCACTCAGTCGCCTATGATGGCGCGGTGTCTGAAAAATGAGAAACTCGCGCGCCCGGTATTCTACGGTGCAATGGTGGCTGAGGGTATAGTGGCTTTGATATGGGCTGCCGCCGCAGTCACATTCACCCACGGCTACTCCGGTCTGTCGGAGTATCTGGCAGCTCCCGATCACTCGCCCGGTACGCTCGTCCACGACATCTCTTTCAGCTGGCTCGGCACCTTTGGAGGCATCCTCGCTGTGCTCGGTGTGATCGTAG
>CAMWUX010000209.1 GCA_947177605.1 uncultured Porphyromonadaceae bacterium | reverse complement strand
CATACGAGCTGTAGAGAGGTCTGGTGGGCTCGGAGCTGTGTATACTAGACAGGAATAGGCTACCACGATAAACAAGCCGATATAATGAGCCACAATACACAATGGGCAATCAATCCGACCGTTCAGGCAATGATGCCTTTCGGGGCGGAAATGAACCATGCTGTAATGTTGAACTACAAGCGTACATTGAGCGACATTCCCTATACCGCTATTTCCTCTGTCGTCAACTGGGATGACCCGTATAATTACACCGTAGGCAATCCGGATCTTAAAGCGCAGTCAGCCGACATGGTTATGGCAGGACTGTCTTTGTTCAGTAACAAAATAAATATCACAACATTATACGCTCATTCTCACGACCGCATATATTGGCAGACTTTCCGGAGCGCAGAAAATCCCGATGTATTCTATACCAAGCCGGTTAATATATCCGGGCAGGGCGTATGGGGTATTGGCGCCGAATGGATCGAATCTCCCTTGAGATGGTGGAAGTTCAAACTTTCCGGCAGAATTGAAATCACACCTGAGCATACGACCATCGGCGAAATACATTATGGTAGAACCCGTATGAAGGAGTATTTCTATTTCAACAACAATTTCAGCTTCTCCAACGGATGGGGCGGTATGTTGAATTTTAATTTCGAACCGACCTACCGCACTCTTGACCGCACTTACCACGCCGTTTACAACGTCAACGGGCGGATTTACAAATCATTCCTAAGTGATAATCTTCAAATTGCGATAGATTTTACACCGGTTGGCAACCGTCGCAAACTTGACCGATATGCGGGCACGAATAAAGTTACGTATAAGTACACCACCCCGGTTCAGTACGTAGGTCTATCGCTAACCTGGAACTTTGCAGGCGGCAAACGAGTGGACGTCGACGTAGTGGACGGCATGCAGGACTATCGTGAGACCAAAGACAATCGATAAGAATACAATTAGCCGAGGAGGACGTCGAGAGCCATCATAAGCATGAAGCCTAGGGCGAAGCCTATGGTGCCCAGGTTGGAGTGTCGGCCTTGTTGCGTCTCGGGTATGAGTTCTTCGACTACAACGTAAATCATGGCTCCGGCTGAAAATGCCAACAAATATGGCAAAATAGGTACGACGACCGACGCAAGCAGTATGGTGAGCACCGCGCCTACCGGCTCGACTATACCGCTGAGCGTACCCATCGCGAATGATCGCATACGCGAATTGCCGGCTGTACGCAACGGCATCGACACAATGGCACCCTCGGGAAAGTTCTGGATGGCTATGCCGATCGACAGGGCTATAGCTCCGGCCATAGGCATATAGGAATTGTGCTCCATAGCGCCCGCGAGTGCTACTCCCACAGCCATACCTTCCGGAATATTATGGAGGGTGACGGCGAATACCAGCTTGGCCGTATTCGACAGATGCGACCGCGGGCCCTCGCTCTGAGAACTGTCCGGGTGCTGATGGGGCACGACACTATCGAGGAATAGCAGAAACAGGATGCCCGCCATAAAGCCGACCATGGCCGAGATGATACTCTGCCATCCCTCCTTGCCGCTCATCTCGATCGACGGTATGAGAAGCGACCACACCGATGCGGCCACCATCACTCCCGCGGCAAAACCGGTGAGAGTCTTTTGCATAAGAGGCGCTACGCTCTTCTTCATCAGAAAGACGCAGGCGGCGCCGAGCGTAGTTCCCAGTAATGGCAATAATAATCCTATAGCTAATCCGTTCATATAATATCAACAATACTTTTATAGGTGTTGTTTGGTAAGTTTCAGCACGAAACATTTGGCCATTTGGAAAAAATTGGCCATTTTTACAACTGAAAACCAATCGCGCTATGTCAAAGGCCTCCGACTTAAACGAATCGATACTCATTGCACGGCTTCAGGAGCCGTCGACCCGCCGTAAGGCGTTCGAAGAGGTCATAGCCCAATACAGCGAGCAGCTTTACTGGCAGATTCGCCGTATGGTTCAGAGCCACGACGATGCCGATGACCTGTTGCAAAACACATTTATGAAGGCGTGGACATCACTCGAACAGTTCAGAGGCGATGCCAAGCTCTCCACATGGCTCCATAAAATTGCCATAAATGAGAGCCTTACCCATATCGATCAGATGAAGCGCAAGGGCACGGCATCGCTCGACAACGATGAGGAGGCCAACTTCCGCCTGCAGCTTATCGAGGCCGACACACACATCGATGGCGACGAATTGGCATTGCGGCTGCGCAAAGCCGTAGCGATGCTACCCGAGAAGCAGCAGCTCGTGTTCAACATGCGATACTACGACGATATGTCCTACGAGCAGATTTCCAATATCTTAGGTACATCCGTAGGGGCTCTGAAAGCATCGTATCACTTGGCGCAGAAAAAAATTCAACAGTATTTTGCCGACGATTAAACTTTCATGCTCCATATCTGTCTAAAAGATACTAACCTTAATTCTCCTCAAAAGTATAATATCAGCAATGAACAACAACGATATATTCGACAAGGCGGCTCGCCGTAGCGGAATGACGGTTCCCGAAGGCTTCTTCGAGAACTTCAACGCGCGTATGGCCGCCTCATTACCGGAGCAGGAATGGGAGAAGGCTCCCAAGCCTGCAAAACGCACCCGCTGGCAGGCCATACGTCCCTACGTATATCTTGCGGCAATGTTTATGGGTATATGGTGTATGATGCAGATGTTTGACCTCATGCGCACTCCGGCCTCCTACGAACTCACATCCAACCGATCGCTGATGAGCGCTATCGACAACGACTCATTCTATTACGACTATTGCACCGCATCGGCTCAGGATGGCGACCTCTACGATGAACTTTATGAAGAGGGCTTCGACCCTGCCTCTCTTGCCGACTAAACTACTACCGACAGCATTATGAAACGAACAACCCTCCTACTTCTTTCGATCCTGATCAGTATGGCCG
>CAMWUX010000208.1 GCA_947177605.1 uncultured Porphyromonadaceae bacterium | reverse complement strand
CTCGTAGACCATCTGTGGGTAATGGAGGGCGATGGCGACATACGCGACTTCCCCGGCACATATACCGAATACCGCGAGTGGCGCGAGGCACGCGACGCGCAGCTCAAAGCTGCCGAGAAGCCTGCCGACAAAGCGCCGACACCAAAAAGCAAACCGGTGGCAGAGCGTCGGCGCAAAATGTCGTTCAAGGAGCGCAAGGAATTTGAAACTCTCACCGAAGAGATCGACACCCTCACAGCCGAACGCAACGCTCTCGACGCCCGGTTCAGCTCCGGTGAGACACTCGACGATGCCGCGGCTATGGCTGCCCGCTACAGTGAGCTCACCGAGATGCTCGACGAGAAAGAGATGCGGTGGCTCGAACTCTCCGAACTCGAATAGACCGATACAGCAATGGCGAATCACACCCATAAACGTCCCGGCATGAAAGAGCTGATCAAGCGTAAGCTCTATTTCTGGCGTATGGCGCTCGAGCGCTCGGCGATGCGCACAACATCGGTACTCAATATCATAGGTACTATACTGATGATCACGAGTAGCATTGGGGCGGTGGTGTGTCTTGCGGCCATGGTGGTTCACGCCGGATACGACCATACTCCGGAAGCTTATGCAGCGATCAAGGCGCTTATACGATCAATGCAGATCCTCTTCATCGTCAACATCCTATTCAATCTTCTGCTGCGCACCCGCGCCACACTGCGCGACTCGCGGGTAATAAAGTGGATAGTCGACATAGCGGTGCTCACCACTCTGATACCGCTGCTCTTTCCGCACCCCGAACATTCCTGGATGCATTGGTTGCATACCTTCCTGTATTCCAACTACTACACTTATTCGGTGCTGATCGCTTACTGTATAGTCACCATCAGCTTCATGCTGTTCAAACTAGTCGGACGCCGCACCAATCCTTCATTGCTGCTTTCTGGCAGTTTTCTGGTGTTCATTCTCATCGGCTCGTTTCTGCTCCAGCTTCCCAAATGTACCCACTCGGCCCTCAGCTATACCGATGCGCTCTTCGTCAGCACCAGTGCGGTGAGTATCACCGGACTCACGCCTGTTGATGTGGCCACCACATTCACTCCGCTCGGCTACACCGTGATAGCCATACTCATACAGATCGGCGCTCTCGGAGTAATGACCTTCACGAGCTTCTTCGCCCTCTTCTTCAGCGGCAGCACATCCATATATTCGCAGATGATGCTCAAGGACATGGTGTATTCAAAGACAATGAACGCGCTGGTGCCCACACTGCTCTACATCCTTGGGTTCACCGTAGTGGTGGAACTGCTCGGCGCGGTGCTGATATTCCTTTCGATCCATTCCACTCTTGATATGACGCTCGGACAAGAGATAGGATTCTCAGTATTCCACTCCATCTCTGCATTCTGTAATGCCGGATTCTCCACCATTCCGGACGGCTTCGCCAATCCCCTGCTGCTAGACAACAATATACCGATATATTGGGTACTGACTCTGCTAATCGTATCCGGTGCCATAGGCTATCCGATACTGGTCAACTTCCGCGATGCGATAGCCGAAAAATTACGCCGCGCCTTAACTCGCCTACGCCCCGGTCACCGCAGTCAGGAAGGAGCTCGCACGATCCACCTCTTCAATCTCAATACCAAAATCGTATTGGTGACCTTCAGCATCCTCTTCGTGGCCGCCGCCGTGCTCTTTTTCATCATCGAGTACGACAATTCTCTGGCCGGTATGACTATGGGAGAGAAGATCACCCAGTCGGTGTTCAACTCTGCTGTACCACGCTCGGCCGGTTTCTCGTCGGTCAATCCCGCGGAGTTTATGCCCTCTACGCTGATTATGGTGATGCTGCTTATGTGGGTAGGTGGCGCATCGCAGTCAACCGCCGGCGGTATCAAAGTCAACACCCTCGCCGCCATCTGGCTCAACCTCCGGGCCATAGTCACCGGTGCGCCAAAGGTCACGGCCTTCTCCCGCCAGATATCGATCGGTTCTATCCGCCGCGCCAATGCAGTGGTAGCCATCTCGATACTCTCCTACTTCGTCCTATCGTTCACCCTGCTCATCCTCGAACCCGGACTACCCGTGCGCGATCTGCTCTTTGAATCTCTCTCGGCACTCTTCACCGTAGGCTCCTCGCTCGGAGTGACGGCCGATCTGGGTGTCGCCTCCAAAATAGTGATCTGCGTGGCAATGTTTGTGGGTCGCGTAGGCCTTGTGTCACTTCTCACCGGACTGGTGCGACACAATCAGCTCCACGGAGCTGCATTTCCGTCAGATATAATCATAATCAACTAATACCTATATATACCTCTATGCGTTACCTCATAATCGGCCTTGGCATCTATGGTTCCAACCTCGCTATCGACCTCACTAAGATGGGACATGAAGTAATTGGCGCCGACAAGGATGCGGCTCTCGTAGAATCCATCAAGGACTTCATATCCACTGCATACATCATCGATTCCACCGACGAGGTATCGCTCGGTGTGCTCCCGCTGAAGAATGTTGATCTGGTGATAGTGGCCATAGGCGAAAATTTCGGCGCGAGCATCCGCACCGTCGGCCTGCTCAAAAAATTGGGAGTGGAGCATATCTACGCACGCGCCGGCGATAAACTCCATGAGTCGATACTCGAAAGCTTCAACCTCGACCGTATCATCACCCCCGAACAGCGTGCCGCCGCCATACTCGTCGATGAGATGGCGCTTGGCAACGACACCCAGTCGCTCCGTGTCGACCCCAATCACTACGTACTCAAATTCCGTGTGCCGGAATTTCTTGTCGGGCTCCGCTATCAGTCGCTCCCGCTGCTCAAGGACTATGGGCTGCAGCTTATAGCCGTTTGCCGCAAAGCTCCCACGCGTAATGTGATGGGACTCGAGCACCTGCAGTATAAGCTCGTGGATGTGATGGATGATGAATCGGACGACGGACGTGTACTCT
>CAMWUX010000207.1 GCA_947177605.1 uncultured Porphyromonadaceae bacterium | reverse complement strand
CAAAGAAGAAGTCTACGGCCAGATAGCCGTGATTCATAAATTGATCCACCGGGCTTGTGGCGAATCCTTCGCCGAAGTGGTAGAGGATGACCATAAGGGCGGCCACGCCGCGCAAGCCGTCGAGTATCTCATAGCGATGCTGTGGTGCTGTCTGATTCATAGGCGCAAAATTACTCAATTTTGCATTGGCGCGTGGGATGTCGGCAAAAATTCTTACCTTTGGGGGAAAATTCGCGAATATGAAAGCACTGAAGATTATCGCTACATCCGTCGTCGCACTCGCCGGAGCTCTCACATCGGCCAGCGCAGGCGATCTGAAGCTCGACACCGCTCCCGCATCGCGCTTTATCGAAGTTGACGTCCACGCTCTCGGCGGCGGTGGCTCCGTGACGCAGAACTACTGTAAATTGTTTCCGCAGATCGAGAACCTCAACGTCAATATGGGGGGCAACTTCGGCATCGGCGGACGTGCCGTGTTCGGTCTGCGCGAATATCTCGGCCTCGGCACAGCTATCGACTTCACCGTCACCAACTACGACACCGATATGCTCGTCTACGGTCAAGCCGACTCCGAAGGCATCAGCGCCGCATACATCGACAATATTATATATAAGGTCACAGTGCCCGTATTTGTGAGCCTTCGCTTCAATGTCGACCGCTCCGTGCGCTGGAATATCGATGCCGGCCTATATTACTCCTACGGCCTCGGCGGACGTCAGAAGCAGAAGATATTCCGCGGTGAGATCAACGCTATGGGCGAACTTGTCACTGAGCGCGAGAACCTCACCACCGACTATTATCACTCCGGCGCCACATTTATTAATGTGTATAACCGCGGTGATATAGGCGTGCATATCGGCACCTCGCTCAATTTTGGCCCGCACCTGCTCGTGGGCGGCCAGCTGCAATACGGATTCAAGAACTCGGCGCGCAAAACCGGCGTGGTCGATCCGCGCGTCCACAACCTGTCGGTCAACGCCGTACTCGGCTATCGTTTCTGATTAAAATGAAATAAAATATATACAATGGAAGAAAAGAAAGAAAAAGAAATCGTGCTGAGTGGCATCCGTGCCACCGGCAATCTGCATATAGGCAATTATTTCGGCGCGCTGAGCAAATTCGTGCGCATGCAGCAGGACGACAAATACGAAAATCTATTTTTCGTAGCCGACCTCCACGCGCTCACCACCGCTCCCGACCCTGCCGCCCTTCATGCCAACGTGCGCAGCATCGTCACCGAATACCTCGCCGCCGGTATCGATCCCGAGAAGTCTACGATCTTTGTGCAGAGCGATGTCCCCGAAGTGTCGGAGCTCTATTTGCTCCTCAATATGCACGTAGGTATCGGCGAATTGATGCGCACCGCATCCTTCAAGGACAAAGCCCGCAAGGCACTCGGCATCCACTCCGACAGCGACAATATCGAGTCGGAAATCATCGGCAACGAGTCTACCTCCAAGCGCGTCAATGCCGGCCTGCTCACCTATCCTACCCTTATGGCCGTCGACATCCTCATTCAGAAAGCGCAGAAAGTACCCGTAGGTAAGGATCAGGAGCAGCATCTCGAGCTTGCCCGCCGCTTCGCCCGCCGCTTCAACAACTTCTACGGTGTCGAACTCTTCCCCGAGCCCTACAACTTCGACTTCGGCGGCAAGCCCGTCAAGGTGCCCGGTCTCGACGGATCCGGCAAGATGGGCAAGAGCGAAGGCAACTGCATCTATCTCATCGACGACGAAAAGACTCTGCGCAAGAAAGTGATGCGCGCTGTCACCGACCAGGGCCCCACCGTGCCCGATTCCGAGCCTACACAGCCCATCGCCAACCTCTTCTCGCTCATGGAACTCGCCTCTACCCCCGACACCGTAGAGCACTTCCGCAAGGCATACGCCGATTGCTCCATACGCTACGGCGACCTCAAGAAGCAGCTTGCCGAAGACCTCGTGGCGCTCACCGCACCCATCCGCGAGCGCATACAGGCCATCTCCGGCGACGACGCATATATAGGGCGCGTGCTGCGCGAAGGTGCCGAGAAGGCACGCGAGCGGGCAGCACGCACACTAAGCGAAGCACGCGAGGTGATGGGTATCCGTAAGTTCTATTGATCCATTCCGAAGAATTTTACAGCCTCGGGAGTGAGCGCATCGCGCACCTCGTAGGGCGATACCTCGGCATCGATTGAGCCGTAGCTGTAAGGCAGTATCTCGTAGGGATTGTAGTGGAATACGATCACACCCTCGCGGATACTCACATTCGTTGTGATCGGTATCTTATCCACGATCAGATTCTGCTCCAGTTGCGCCGGCGAACTGAAGCCGTTGGCGCGTGCGATCTCTGCTATCACTACCGGTAGCACTACGCTCTCGCTGTTGGCCTTAAACAATTGGTCGTACGACATCACGCGGCCAAGCGTGTAGGCATAAGTGAAAGCCGATGAAGCATACATCGGGTGAGCGCCTCCGCTATACTGCTCCCAGTAGCGGTTGACCGTGATATAGCTGTCGGTCACTTCCGAAATGCTTATGTCCGTCTTGGCATAGAATTCGTTAGGACGTATTTCCGACCCGGTTGATTCCGGGAGCGAATCGATGCGTGTGGCCTCCGTTTCCCATGCTGTCAGGTCGGAGAGGTATTTGTCTATGGCTTCAGGCAGGGTAGTGGCACCTCTCATCGACAGGGTGGTCACTATCGAGTCTTGCAGCGGCTTGAGATCGTAGTCGCCCAGCTGACGCGGCCATTGGATATTGCAGCTGATGGTGATGTAGTATTTGCCACCGTCGATATCGGCATCCGTCACCTCATAGTATCTGTCGCCTGCGATCAGATCCTGAGTGAATTCCGTGGCGCTGACGCCCTCGGGGAGCGAATCAGTCGACTTGCTGTCGTCGGTAGTGGAAGTCTGGCATCCGCCCAAAGCAATGCAGATAGCCGATAGAGCTACGGGG
>CAMWUX010000206.1 GCA_947177605.1 uncultured Porphyromonadaceae bacterium | reverse complement strand
GAGGAGTGGGGCGGCAAATACCAGAGCCAGGATATATCGGCCAAGAAAGGTATCGGCGTCGAGGAACTCATGGAGAAAGTGCTTCTCGAAGCTGAGCTCCTCGAACTCAAGGCCAACCCCAACCGTCTGGCCACCGGCTCGATTATCGAATCGTCGCTCGACAAGGGCCGCGGCTACGTAGCCACTGTGCTCGTGCAGAACGGCACTCTTCGCGTAGGCGACTTCATCCTCGCCGGCACACACTACGGCAAGGTGAAAGCGATGTTCAACGAGCGTAACCAGCGCATCAAGGAGGCTGGCCCCGCCACCCCCGCCCTCATCCTCGGCCTCAATGGAGCCCCCACAGCAGGCGACACATTCAACGTACTCGAATCCGAGCAGGAAGCCAAGGAGATCGCCAACAAGCGCGAGCAGCTCCAGCGCGAGCAGGGCATGCGCACCAAGAAGATCCTCACCCTCGAGGATATCGGTCGCCGCCGCGCCATAGGCAACTTCCAGGAACTCAATATCATCGTCAAGGGCGACGTCGACGGCTCCATTGAAGCTCTCTCCGACTCGCTCATCAAGCTCTCCACAGAAGAGATTCAGATCAACGTGCTCCACAAGGCCGTCGGCGAGATCTCCGAGAGCGACGTCACACTCGCCGCAGCATCCGACGCCATCATCATCGGCTTCCAGGTACGTCCGTCGCAGGCAGCCCGCCGTGCCGCCGAGCAGGAGGGCGTGCAGATCCGACTTTACTCGGTGATCTATCAGGCCATCGAGGAAGTGAAGGACGCTATGGAGGGCATGCTTGCCCCCGAAGTGAAGGAAGAGGTGATCGGTACCGCCGAAGTACTCCAGACCTACAAGATTTCGAAGGTAGGTATGGTAGCCGGCTGCATGGTGCGCGAAGGCCGCATCCGCCGCTCCGCCAAGGTACGCCTGATCCGCGACGGTATCGTGCGCTACACCGGCGATCTCGGCTCGCTCAAGCGCTTCAAGGACGATGCCAAGGAAGTCCTCGCAGGCTACGACTGCGGTCTCAACATCAACGGATACAACGATATCCGCGAAGGCGACATCATCGAGTGCTTCGAAGAAGTAGAAGTAAAGAAGTCGCTCTGATCGCTTGGAAGCGCATCTCAATTTAGGTAGCAATATCGGCGACCGCATGGCCAATCTGAGCCGTGCGGTCGCACTCATTGAAGCCCGTCTCGGCGTCCGCGTCGGGCAGTCGGCTCCTGTCCGGTCAGAGCCGTGGGGCTATGAGTCGGCCAATGCTTACATCAATATCGGAGTAGAGGTCTCGCTCCCCGACACCACCGATCCGCTCCGGCTGCTCGCCGAGCTTCAGGAAGTGGAGCGCGAGATAAGTCCGGCGGGTCATCGCAACGCCGACGGCACTTATGCCGACCGCGTGATCGACATCGACATCATAGCCATCGACTCGATGGTGAGCGACGATCCGCGCCTCATCCTGCCCCATCCCCGCATGCATCTGCGGCGCTTCGTGTTGGAGCCTATCGCGGAGCTGCGCCCGCAGTGGCGCCATCCCCGGCTCGGGCTGACGGCTCGGCAGTTACTCGACGTGTGCGATCACGGCAGCCTCGGAGCAGAAAGCTGAGCGGCGCAGAGCCGCCAGAGCGCGCTCGGCATCCTCGCCGCGCACCACTGCCAGCATCGAGCCCGCACACGGCATATCGGCCGCATTGAGGTCGAGCATCTCGCAGGCTGCCTGCACAGCCGGATTCACAGGCACCGCATCCTTGCATACGATAAGCCCCGGCTGACGTGCGCGCAACTCGTCGAGGGCGGCATTCAGGCCACGCTCCGGGAATATAAGATCACGCACCTGCGGCACCACGCGCAGCAACTCGTGTATGCCGTCGCCGAGCGCATTGCCGTCGGCGCTCTCTATCACAGCCATCAGATTGCTCCTGGCAGCCGTGACGGCAGTGCCGAACGTGCCCACCGGGCCGGTGCATATCACCACGTCGCCCGGCTGGATATTCCCCGGCTCAAGCGACAGATCGGGCGGCATCTCCCCCACGCCCGTAGCGGTAAGTATAAGGCCGGAGCCCCCGGGAAGGTCACGGATAAGGCGCGCCTGCCCCGAGGCATATTCCATCTCGGCCTGTACGGAGGCATCGGCCATAGCGGCGTCGACGGTGGATAGCAGAGCGGAGGAAGTGTCGGAATCGACGCTCGCGCCTACCGACAGGTAGCGCGGAGTAGCGCCCATGGCCAGCAGACGGTTGGCCACGATATTGACGGCCGCGCGGCCGATATTGCCCGATCCGAAGGCGATCGGGGTGTTGCTGATCACGAGTGTAGTGAAGGCCGGAGCACCGTCGATGCCCGGCTTGATGCTCTGCATCGGACGGCTGCCGTGAGAGCGGATGTCGGAAAGGATAGAGAATGAAGAAGCCATTGTTGGGTCAGAGTGTGTGTTAAAGGTTTTGAGGTAAAACTATAACACACGGCGACCCGCTAAAGTTGCTCCTGAAGGTCGTCGTAGCGGTCGAAAAGGAAGTCGTTGTAGGGGAATCGGCGCATGTGGATCTCCTTCGCCTTCTCGTAGATGCGCTCCTTGAGCTTGTCGATGTTGATGCCCTTCTTCGCGGAGATGAATACGGCGTCGTCGCCCAGACGGCTCATCCACGACTGCTCCAGCTCCTCGAGCGGGATATTCTCGCGTGTGCGCGGAGTGAGATCGTCGGCATCCTTGGGCGTGTAGGAGAAAGCATCGATCTTGTTGAACACCATTATCATAGGCTTGTCCGCACCGTCGCATACCTCGGCGAGCGTACGGTTCACCACCTCGATCTGCTGCTCGAAGCCAGGGTGCGATATGTCTACCACGTGTACCAGCAGGTCGGCCTCGCGGATCTCGTCGAGCGTCGACTTGAAGGATTCTACAAGATGGGGGGGGAGCTTGCGGATGAAGCCTACCGTGTCGGTG
>CAMWUX010000205.1 GCA_947177605.1 uncultured Porphyromonadaceae bacterium | reverse complement strand
CCATTTGGTTGACCCAAAGATAAAGAGAATGACGCAAACCGTTTAACGATTTGCGTCAAAATTAACAAAAATATGTGAAAAATACAATTATTCTTCCGGTTGAGGTGCTTTCGGCAGGAAATGTCGCAGCATCAAGAATGCTAATACGCCCGATAATACTGAGCCGACTACGATACCCAGCTTAGCGTGATTGAGGATATCGGCACTCATCGAATCACCGCCACCAAACGATAGGTTGGCTATAAATATCGATACCGTGAAGCCGATGCCGCCGAGCATGGATATGGATGTCATCATCTTCCAGTCAGCGCCCTTCGGCATTGGTGCCATGCGTAGCTTGACGGTAGCCCAACTGAACAGCAATATACCGAGGAATTTGCCGAATACCAGTCCGCAAATTATAGCCAGACTCACGCCTTCGAAGATGCTCGCCGGGGCGATATCAAGTAGAAAAATACCGGCATTGGCAAAGGCAAAGAGCGGAACGATGAAGTTGTTGACGATAGGATGCAGGGAGTCTTCGAGATCCTGGAGAGGAGATATCACTTTATCCGAGGCCGACTCCACCTCCTTAAGCCAGTCGAGCTGGTCATGAGAAAGTATCGACCTGCGACAAAGCGCCTCTTCATCCTCACGGGAGAATTTCGATATGGCGTGACGAATCGAGCGGATATACTTAACCGGCTGGAATACCGGAGTGGCGGGTACGCAGAAAGCGACGAGTACACCGGCTATCGTGGGATGAATACCTGAATTAAGGAAGAGCAACCATACAACGCCGCCAAGACCGATATAGAAAATTTTACTCTTGATGTGGAGCTTCGAGCCAAGCAGAAGCACCCCGAGTATGATTGCGGCGATTCCGAGCAGCGCGAACTCTATATGAGTACTATAGAACACGGCTATCACTACTATACCACCGATATCGTCGACTACTGCGAGTGTGGTCAGAAATATCTTTAGGCCTATGGGCACACGCGAACCGAGCAGCGCAAGTACGCCGAGAGAGAAAGCTATATCGGTAGCCATCGGGATTGCAGCTCCACCGGCGTAAGGTGTACCGCCCGATAGACAGAAATAGATCAATACAGGTATTGCCATGCCGCCTATCGCACCCATTATAGGGAGCAGAGCCTGACGGAACGACGACAACTCCCCTACCAGCACCTCACGCTTTATCTCAAGGCCAATGGAGAAGAAGAATATTGCCATAAGGGCATCGTTGATCACTTCGAGCACTGTCATGGGATGACCACCGTGGCTGAATATATTGAAGGATCCGATCTGTACGATACACGGTTCCTCCCAGAATTTGAAGTAGTAATTGTTTAATCCCGGGATATTAGCCACGATCAGCGCGGCAATAGTAGCCAGAATCAAAATATTGCCACCGGTGGCATGTCGGCGAAGCGCTTGCCGGGCAGCATAGAGCGGAGCATGTTCCTCTTCCACTACGCACGAGAGCCGCGAATGTGGATTTTTCTGAGCTTGTGATGAAGGTGTAGGCTTATCCATATATGTGAGAATATAAAAATTTAACGAGAGTTGCTGATATTTTAACAACTCTCGTCAACTTTAGGTTCTCACTAATCCAGTTTTAGCACGGCGAGGAAAGCTTTCTGCGGCACTTCTACAGATCCGATCTGCTTCATTCGCTTCTTTCCTTGCTTCTGCTTCTCAAGCAGTTTACGCTTTCGGGATATGTCGCCACCGTAACATTTCGCCGTCACATCCTTGCGCACGGCTTTCACCGTTTCACGGGCTATAATCTTGGCGCCTATAGCAGCCTGAATCGCGATGTCGAATTGCTGGCGTGGTATTAGTTCCTTCAGTTTCTCGCACATCCGGCGCCCGAACGATAGTGCATTGTCGGCATGAGTCAGTGTGCTCAGCGCATCCACACTCTCGCCGTTGAGCAGAATATCGAGCTTTACGAGTTTCGACGGACGGAAGTCGTGCAGATGGTAGTCGAACGAAGCATATCCTTTCGAAATACTTTTCAGCTTGTCGTAGAAGTCGATCACGATCTCGCCCAGCGGCATATCGAAAATCATCTCCATTCGGTTGCCGGAGATATACTCCTGCTTCACGAGTTCGCCGCGCTTTCCGAGACATAGCGTCATGATCGGGCCGATATATTCGGCCGCAGTAATCACCGACGCACGGATATACGGCTCCTCGATGCGCTCGATAAGCGTGGGGTCGGGAAGTCCCGAAGGATTATGCACCTCTGTCTTGGTTCCGCGCTTGTCGTATACATTATACGATACGTTTGGCACCGTGGTGATCACATCCATATTGAACTCTCGGCTCAGACGCTCCTGCACTATCTCCATGTGGAGCAGGCCCAAGAATCCGCATCGGAAACCGAATCCGAGAGCCATCGACGACTCGGGCTGGAATGTAAGCGAAGCATCGTTGAGCTGGAGTTTCTCAAGCGAAGCGCGGAGGTTCTCGAAATCTTCGGGATCGATCGGGTAAACGCCGGCGAACACCATAGGCTTCACCTCCTCGAATCCTTCGATAGCTTTTGCGCAAGGGCGTTCGACATGAGTGATCGTATCGCCTACGCGCACTTCTCGCGAAGTCTTGATACCCGAAATGATATAGCCGACATTGCCAGCCGACAGTTCCTGACGTGGCGACATCTGGAGCTTGAGTACACCGATTTCGTCGGCATGGTATTCCTTACCGGTGGCCACGAATTTCACCAGATCGCCGTGGCGCAGCGTGCCGTTAACGATCTTGAAGTATGCGATGATACCGCGGAACGGATTGAATACTGAGTCGAAAATCAAAGCCTGAAGCGGAGCATCCTTATCAGCTACGGGAGCCGGTACACGGCTGACAATGGCTTCAAGTATTTCGGGAATACCCTGCCCCGTCTTGCCCGAGGCGCGGATGATATCGGTATGGTCACAGCCAAGCAGATCCACTATCTGATCCTCTACCT
>CAMWUX010000204.1 GCA_947177605.1 uncultured Porphyromonadaceae bacterium | reverse complement strand
CGACCATAGTGGGCAGCGGGATATATCACACCGCCATTGCCTTCGCCGCCGATCACAGCTCCGGTCTCCTTCATCTTGGTTGTGACGTTGACCTCACCTACTGCGGCGGCTGAATACTGCTGGCCGTGGGCGCGGGTGACGTCGCGCAACGCGCGCGATGAACTGAGATTGGATACCGTAGCTCCGGGGGTGTGGCTCAGCACGTAGTCGGCCACCGCCACGAGGGTGTATTCCTCTACAAACATCTCACCATTCTCCATCACGATAGCGAGACGGTCGACGTCGGGATCGACTACGAAACCTACATCGGCTTTAGTGCCGGCGGTGACGGATGCTATCTCCGTGAGGTTTTCGGGAATCGGTTCGGGATTATGGGCGAAGCGGCCTGTCGGTTCGCAATTGACTTCGATGATATTCTTCACACCGAGTGCGCGCAGGAGTTGCGGAATCACGATACCTCCTACTGAGTTGACAGCATCTACAGCCACTGTGAAGTCGGCATTGCGTATAGCTTCGACATCTACGAGATCGAGTGCAAGCACCTGCTCGATATGGCGGAGATTGTATGTATTATTTGTATAGACGGTGCCAAGATCGTCGACTTCGGCAAAGTCAACATCGCCGCTGTCGGCCACTGCAAGCACTTCGGCACCCTCGGCAGCATTGAGAAATTCGCCGGAGGCATTGAGGAGCTTGAGAGCGTTCCACTGCTTGGGATTGTGACTGGCGGTAATAATGATACCGCCGTCGGCCTTCTCACCGGTCACAGCGATCTCGGTTGTGGGAGTGGATGCGAGACCAATGTTTACTACATCGAAGCCCATACCCTGAAGGGTGGCCACAACGAGTTGCTCAACCATCGGACCGGAAATGCGGGCATCGCGACCCACGACGATACGGCCCGTGGCATCGCTGCCGCGCCAGCGGCGTATGCAAGTAGCATAGGCTGATGTAAATTTCACGATATCAATAGGGCTGAGACCTTCCGACGGCTTACCGCCGATAGTGCCTCGTATGCCGGAGATAGACTTGATCAGTGACATAAAATATATCTATTATAATATGTTGTCGATAGAATCAATTATATGCGTGCTGGATAGTAACGTACGTGAATGAGGAAGGGCTGTACGTAGGATATTTCGCTCTGCCAGCCGTATTGCGACTTCACCACGAGGTTAAGCTCGCAATTTAGCTTCTTGAGGAATGTGAGCGGAAGCTGAATACCGGAACCCCACTCAGACGAGCTGGGAAGGGTAAAGTTCTGATAACGGAAAGAGGTGGGCGATTTGGTAAGATCATCTTCGTTGCCTTCGCCACTGAGAGCGGAGATGCTGCCGGCATAGAGACTGAGATTGTAGCGCATGAAGCGGAAGTAGACCAACTGGTCAGACGCAATATCGGGACCGCTGCCGGCCGAAAGCACCTGCATATATACATTACCTTCGGGATCTATCTGATAATAGGGCGCGTCGGGGCCTACCTCGAATACAGAGTCGGCGGGAATCTCAGCCACGACCTTCTGATCGGCCAGAAAGCGGTTTACGGCCATGTTTTCAGTCTGAAGCAGTTCGGCATAGCTTCGGCTCTTTTCGCACGAAGTGAATGCCAGCGCCAGGATAGCGGCGAGCATCACGGATATTCTTATGGAATTTTTATTCATATTCTGGATTTTAAATGATCGGTAGTGAGTACCGGGAGTATAATTATTTCTTAGGGGTAATCAAAGGTGTGCTTTCTATGATTGCACGCACGCGGCTACGCGTAGCGTCAAGAGACTTACGGTATTCGCCACCAGCCGCATTCATGTGTCCACCACCGCCGAAATACTTCTCGCACAGCTCCTTGACGGAAAAATCACCCACGCTTCGCATCGACACCTTCACATAGTCGGGCTCATTCTGGCGAAGGAATATCGAATAGTGTATGCCCGGGATGCTGAGCGGCACATTGACGAGACCTTCGGTGTCGCCGGGGCGATAGTGGAGTTCGTTGAGCTCATCGCGGGAGAGAGTGATGAGCGCGGCTCCGTGGTCGGGAAAGAGCTCCATGCGGGCATACTGACCGAAGCCCATGATGCGTATGCGTGATTCGCTGTTGGTATTGAAAAGTTTGCGATACAGAGCATCCTTATCGACGCCCTTGGCTACAAGCACGGATAGGATGCGGTAGAGGTCGGGATCGTTGGAATTGTAAGAGAAATTGCCGGTATCGGTCATCATGCCTGCGCAGCAGCAGGTAGCGCTGTCCACATCCATATCGTCGAGCCATCCGAGGCCTTCAAGAAAATGAAATACCAGAGCCGAAGTCGATGACTTCTCAGGGAAGGATATGAGCACGTCAGCCTTAAGCACCGGATTGAGGTGATGATCGATTACAATACGCTTCGCAGGGCTCGACAGCAAACCGCCGGCCAGACGGTCGATGCGCTTGGCATCATTGAAGTCAAGACATATCACAAGATCAACCGTCGAAAGGAATTTCGCGGCATAGCCCTCGTTGCTCGACGCCACCATAAGAGAATTCACACCGGGGAGAAACTGCAATGATGCAGGTGGCATATCTGGCACCACTCCTCGTGCACGCTTACCTCGGGTCATCAACACCTTCTGCAGGCACAGCATAGAGCCTAACGCATCACCGTCGGGGGTCATGTGGCACACGAGCGCTACGGAGCGAGCCCCCTCGATAAGCATACGGGCCTTCTCAATCGAGGCGGTGGGAATGAGTGATGTGGATTCTGACGCGGTCATACTATCGAAAAAATCTTTTTCATCCACAAAAGTAATAAAAATCTTGATATGTTAGGCAATGTAGCCATTGGTAGTTTTTTCTTAACTTTGCCTGCGGGTTTGAGCCCACACGAATCCACAAATAATCTCACACCGATGTATTACGTATCAAAACGCATAGAAATATCAGGTTCTCACCAGCTTAGCCTGTCGTACGACAGCAAGTGCCGCGGTCTCCACGGCCACAACTGGGTGATAACCGTGTACTGCCGCTCCGAGCATCTCAACGCCGACGGAATGGTGATAGAC
>CAMWUX010000203.1 GCA_947177605.1 uncultured Porphyromonadaceae bacterium | reverse complement strand
CTATCTCTCGCTCGACTGGGGCTCACGCACGCAGATGGCGTCGCGAAAGAAATTCTGCCGGATGATCTTCCGCCTCTCGGCTACGGCCGGGCGCCCTCTGAGCGGCGACGAGATGTTTCGCTTCAAGGTCAGGGACGACGACCGGCGCCTAATCGACGCTTTCTTTCCCGACGGCACTGAAGCGCCGCCGGCGGTGGATGTAGGGCTGATCGCGCTCTTCGCTTTCGGTGTGATCCGCCCCTTCACCGACCGCTCGCGCGGGCGCGATATATCCGACGTGGAGACCCTTCAGTCGCTCCGGAGGCTCCGCACGCTCATCGGCCTGATCAGGGATGATATGCCGCGGCTCGGCGCTACGGAAAAGCCGCTGGTGCTCGACGAGTGGATGGGCAATCTCGACACATACCTGGCCGACCACGACCGTCTGACCGACTGCCCGCCCCTATGGCTGGCTTCCTCGCTTATGGATATCACCCGGGCGTGCCGCGCGCTCGTAGTCTCGGAGCAGCAGCGCATCGAGAGCGAGAAGCTGCAGGGCATATACATGCACGGTATCTGGATCGACGATGCCGACGGCGGGCGCACGCGCTTCTGGATCTTTCCCGACAATATGCTCACGGCATTCTGCTATGAGCGCGACGGCATGGCCTGGCAGATGCTCCCTTACGAACTGAGGGTACGCCCCGCCATCAGTCCATCGTATATGGACAGCTTCGTGCTGCTCGCGCCTCAGGGCAACCTACGCTACACGCTCTCTTCCGACCGCATCATCGAGCCCGGGCAGATGGCCACCGGCAGCTGCGAAGTGGAGGCCGACGAGACCACGGGCGAGGTACGGCTGCTGAAGCTCTACGACGGGCCGTGCCCCTTCCCCGAGTGGTTCGGCTGGCGCGAATGGAGGCGTCTGAGCCCCGACGATGCGCTATACGTCACGCTTCACCGCGCCCTGCTCGACATCTATGATCCGAGCAGCCCCCACTCCGCCCTGTTTCGCAATCCATTCGCCGAGCTGACCGATTGCAGCAACAATCTGATAGCCCGCGACGGCAAGTACCTTTATGTATACGATTGGCGCCCCCGGCGGTATGCGATCCGCGAGAGTGAGCCCGACAGATACACGTATGAATTCGACGCCGACGCCGGCAATCCGGTGCCCGAAGCACTCATTGAACTCAATATCTCCGAGGAGCATCCCCTCTATGCCATACCCATGCGGATTGATGTGCGCCGCTACCGCAATGCCGAGCTCGACCGCCTGGCCGCAATCCTTACCGATGCCGACAATATCGGCGAGATATGCATGATCCGGTCGGAGCGCATCAGGTATCCGCGTCTCGCCTTTAACGCCTATGGCGTTGCCGTGACGCTTAGCCCTGAGATCATTGCCGCTGCCGGCATACTCAAATTCACCAAACGGCCTTTGTGAACGCAAAAAGAGCGGCCGACGCATATTCGCGTCAGCCGCTGTGGGATAGGGTATGTGATGCGTCGGTTATTCGGCTGCCGGACGTGTGTAGCCGTCCTTGTTGCAGCGTTTGGTGAGTTTCTCGATACGCTTCTTAGTCTCAGGGTGGGAGGAGAACATTTTGGTGACGGTGCTGGCCTTCACGCTACTGTTGCCTTCGAGAGCCTGCAGCTTCTCGAAAGCAGAAATCATGCCCCAGGGGTTGCGTCCGTGCTGCACGAGGAAGTCGTAGCCGCAATCATCGGCCTCAAGCTCCTGCTTCTGCGAGTATTTGGCCCCGATGAGCGACTCGCCGAGAGTGCCGAGCTGAGAGTCGGTGAGTGCGCCGGCCACGCCGCCGGTCGATGATACGGCATCTTTAAGCGCGCCGGTGAGAAGCTGATTCTTGAAAGCGTTTTTCGAATGGCGTTTGAGCACGTGGCCTATCTCGTGGCCTATCACGCCCATCAGCTCGTCGTCGGTCATCATGTCCATCAGAGCCGTAAACACTCTCACACTTCCGTCGGGGCATGCGAAGGCATTTACGTCGATTACGTCATACACCTTGAAGTTCAACGGAATGCCGTCGGCATCGGTGATGCCCTTCACCAGATTGTTGAGGCGGATAGTGTAGGGATTGTCGGCGGGAAGCACGGGATTGTTCTTGTCCATCCAATCCACGGATTCCTTCACATAGGCTGCCATCTGATCGTCGGTGAGGGTGAAAGCCTTCACCGCCTTGGCTGCGCCGCCTATGGCCTTGCCTACGTTGAACTGTGCGTGTGCCTGACCGGCGCCGGCCATGCAGGCGCAAGCGATAAAGATCTTGATGATTCTGCTGTTCATGTTTTTACAAGTGTTTTAGGGGATAATTATTTGGCTTAAAATCTTTTCTGTCTGTCGACCGGGAATGCTGAATTCTTAATCACCGGTATGCCGAAAAATCCTTTCTCCACGGCCAGGTCGAGCGACCGGCCCACCTTCAGCCGCGAGTATTCACCGGCGGAGATACTCATAGGCTTGCGACGGCCGTCGGGAAGGCGGATATCCATGTAATACACGTAGTATTTCTGTCCGCGCACCGTGCGGTTGCGCGAAAGGCGTCGCACCTGATAGTGCTCCTCCTTGTATTTGCGGCACACTTCCGCCTTGCAGCTCTCTACGGTGTCGGGGTCGGATCCGTAATAGTTGATGGTGTAGAACGCGCCGATGCTTAAGGCGAACACTAACGCTGTGGCTACGGCGTAGTTGACCGCGGTATTGGCCATGCCGGTGAGATATCCGATGAAGCCTCTGATATTCAGTGCCACGGCAGCTCCCACGATCAGGGATATTATCACCGGCCACCGCCACGCCACGATAGTGTTGCGGTGGAGCACGGTAGCCATCCCGGCCATAATGATGGCGGCGAGGGCGCAGATTATCGCCAGAGCGATCCGTTGAGTCTTTCCTTTGGTCATTCAGAGTGCAAAATTACTCAATTCGCCGGTATATAAAAAAGCTAAACGAGGGGTCGTTGTCACAACGTCTCCTCGCTTAGATAATAAACCAATCATTATCACATTTCTTGCAATGGAAAAAGTAATTTTGCTAT
>CAMWUX010000202.1 GCA_947177605.1 uncultured Porphyromonadaceae bacterium | reverse complement strand
GTCGGGATAGATGTACCTATGGTCTATCATATTTCCGAATGGATATTTAAGCTGATGCAAACCTCAATAGACCTATTGCTCACTTATGGCCCCCGTGCCGCCGCCGGCATCTACATCAGTGTGTGGTGCCTGATTCCGGCAGCCTTAGCCATAGCATCGCTGAAGGTATGGCTCAATACTCGTAAGCTGATATGGGGAGCCACGATGATCGCATTTATACTCAGTGCGTTGCTCGTGATCTCGCTCACCGCTGAGCCCCGCCTCAGCCCGCGGGTGTATGCTGCCCGACACGGTTTCCGTACCGACCTCGTTGTCGATGGGGCCGACGGGGTGCTTCGCATACTCACTATGCTCCCCAACGAACCTGTCGCCGTAGCGCATGACGCAGCAGTGAGGTATCGCGACTTTATAGGACGTCAGAGAATAGATTCCATCGAGGTCATCACGGACCGAGTAGGGGATTACGGCTCATTCGCCGTAAATCATCAGATCGTTGCATTCCCCGGATTCTCTATGGCTATAGTCTCAAGTGTTCCAATCCAGGCGGCCGATGTTGACTATGCGATGCTTTGCCGGGGCTTTTCTTCATCCATTTATGAAGTCATGGATAGGTATAGCCCTGATACCATAATACTTTCGCGGGACCTGCACCCACGCACTCTGAGCAGACTGAAAGAGGATTGCGCCGATAGAGATATACCCTATATCTCTCTGCGCGAACGTACTTGGTCGAGAGCTCTATAGCCGGTCTTGAAATATTCCTGAGCGAAATCACGCGGGCGTACCACCTGACCGTCAAAGACTACAATATCTATATCCAAAGGCACCGACTTACAGTGAGCGATACGCCCGGCCTCGCGCTCCCATCGTTTCATAAGAGCGCCCAACTCCTCCATATCCTGTGAGCAATTGATACACCCTACCATATTATTATAAGGCGTTATGCCATCCGTGATAGATAGGGTGGAATAAATCGGAGAAAATGTTGCAGTCGCATCTATTTCACCGACGACCCGCGCTTTGAAAGCCTCTATCAGCACCTCTCGGTCGTCGGTATTGCTCGCCACACATACTATTGCTTCATGCATCGCTCAGCGGGTAAGGGTGATAAGTGTAATCTGCGGAGTGGCACCCAATCGCATAGGAAATCCCACCGTACCGATGCCGCTGTCCACATTAAGATAGTGGCCGCGGCCATCGTCATATAGACCGGCCCAGTGTCGGTAGCGCAGCGAAGCAGGCGACCAGTTGCCTACCTGTATCTGCATAGCGTGCGTGTGACCGCTCAGCGTTAGGAGGATATTGACATCTGAGCCCTCTATCGCCTCCTCCCAGTGTGCGGGATTGTGGGAGAGAAGTATCTTCGTCACATCGTCATTGACCGTCGGATAGGCCTTCCCTAAATCGCCATATCGGCTGAATGGCGGATCTCCTACGTTCTCCACACCCACTATAATTATACTGTCCCCTCCGTGGCGTATCGTCTGTGATTCATTGAGTAGAAGATTCCACCCCATATCACGCTGCATATTTTGGAAGTTACTCAGCGAGGCAGTCTTCTCCTCCTGAGTATCCCAATCATAGTAGTCGCCGTAGTCGTGATTACCCATTATCGAGATCACACCATCAGGAGCATGCAGGCGGGCAAGCACGGAGGTAAATGGTCGTAGTTCGTCACCCGTACGGTTCACCAGATCGCCTGTGAATACAATCAGATCAGGCTCCAATGAATTGATCGCGTCTACCACCTTCGCCACATAGGTTGTATCGGAGCCGTATGTTCCGAGATGAAAGTCCGAAAATTGTACGATACGATATCCGTCAAACCCTGCTGGGAGGTCACCATTGCTTATGGTTATCGGCTTTACCGTAAGCTCATATCGCCCCTCCAGCGCACCCCACCACATACCGACAAATGTGGCGACGGCCACGATAAGCGCAACCCAACTGCAGGTGCGCCATCGGCGACCGTTCCAACACCGGGGGATGAGCCCAAATGCATCGATGATACAAAATACGGCTTTGGGGATCAGTATCGTAGAAAATGCGAATAGCGCCCACATCTTCCACAAAAGCATACCGGTATCTCCCGAACGCGCTGGCAAAGCGATACCCGCCAAAAGTAGCGCGTATTCAATCAAGATGAAGACTGTGAAGATTACTCGCGCCGCACGTCGCGCAAGCCTTCGCTTCAATGCGAAATAGACATATATATCCGTTCCGATGGCAAGCGTCGGAAGCAATATCAGAGAGAGAAAGGGGATTCGCATGATATATGATCAGTCGATAGCGCAGTCAGTAGTCGCTTTTATTTGATTAATGAGGGGATTGGCATACATCTCCTGCATCTTCTTGAGCATGAAGAGCCGATCATCAGCCGAAAAATGCTCATTAGCCAGTTTGTCGAGCTGCTTCTCCCAGTAAGCGTAGACCTGCTCCTTTTCGGCCGTGGTATATTTGTCGGCAAATTCAGTCGAACCGCTCACTGCCTCGTATGCGATGTAATTTATGGGGTAAATGCGATAGCCCGCATGAATCGAGCAGTCTATCATGTGGCATATCGTCTTTACTGTGTCAATGCGGTTCATGCCGTCAGTGGCATCGGCGATCATCGGAGTGATACATTTGCCGCAGTGCAGATGCACGCGACCCTTTGATTTCAGAATACCGGTCTCCATCGAAAGCAGATCGTCGTGTTCCGACTTTTTGTGATCCGGATTTTTTGACTTCATCAGAAATTCCTTAGCCTTCAGATAGTCGTTGGGATCATATTCGTATGATATGGAGAGCGGTAGCACATTTAGCGACATGATATTGGATGCCAAAGCATCGCCACCCTCAAGTCCGAGCATCTTTACGAGACTCTCCTGAGTGACATCATTTGAATCCTTCGCACGACCTTCGCGCTGGGCTATCCATACACTCTCGTGCTTTTCAGTGATCGCATAGTGGATATACGCCGACAGTTGGCGGGCAGCGTCGAGAGCCTGGGCTCGCGGTATGCCACGCTTCACGATAAAACTCTTGTTGAGTCTCACCAGATTGTTGATCCAGTCATAGATGAG
>CAMWUX010000201.1 GCA_947177605.1 uncultured Porphyromonadaceae bacterium | reverse complement strand
CTTTATATGTGGCGCCGCCATAGAGCCCGTCGGTGAGGGCGGTGGAGGCGATGCGGTCGTAGGGAGCGGGCACGGGGCGGCTGAAGGTGACGGTTGCTCCGGCGGCTTTGTTGGCGGTGGCTCGTGGGAGGTAGCGCTCTTTATATAGGTGGCAGTAGTCGACGGGGGAGTTGTTGCGCTCGTTGAGGGTGGTGAGGCCGTACCGTATGGAGCGTTGCTCGAAGGTGTCGAGCTTAGCGGTGATGTCGGCGATGTCTTTGTCGGGATTGGTGCGGGCAAGTTCAAGCTCGACGTACTGGAGGGGGAGACGGGAACGGCGGACGCGGTCGAGGAGGGTGGTATCGGCGGCTACGGCTGCTTCGGCCTGATCGAAAAGCTCATTGTACATGCGCATAAGGTCGGGGTTGAACATACCGTCTTTGTGGGTGACGGGTGAATCGTAGATCCAGAGCGGTATGCGGCTGCCGAGCAGGGCGCCTTCCTGCAGGCGGAGGTAGCGCTTGATGTATGGGCCGGCGGCGCCGTAGTAGCCATCGGTGAAGGTGGTGATGAGTGAGTCGACGTCGGCGTCGGGATTCCACATCAGTCGGGATACGAGCCATGTGCGCAGTTCCGACATATCGCCGCCGCGAAATCCGGCTATCTGCGAGAAGTGCATCGTGGCGCCTGCGCGCTTGAAGGTCTGTATGTTGGGCTGGATGATGTGGAAGTTGGGGAAGGGTGTGGATGTGCCGTCGAAGTTGATGCCGTAGTCCCAGATGTATATATTGTCGGTGATGGCGCTCCAGCCGTCGAGTGCTTTGAGGAAGTCGCGTCCGGAGTCGTTGTATTGGAGCGGCACTTCACGGTAGCAGTCGATGTCGCAAAGCATGATGTTGACGTTGGGGCGCGGCTTGACGTGCTTCGGCGGGTGCATAGTGTAGAGATAGGCGAGGGTGGAGAACTGCTTGTCGGGGAAGCGGTCGGCGAGGCGGTTGAGGAAGTGTATGAGTGAGCCTGACGGTGCGCCTTCGATGGAGTCGATGCGGGCACATTCGGGGCAGGTGCAATTGGTATAGTTGCCATCGTTCTGGCTCACGGATATCATGTCGAGGCCGGGATTGGCCTTGAATATGGAGTCGAGACGCGCAGCTACGATTTCAAATACCTCGGGGTTGGTGAGACACCACTGCGATGCTTTGCCGGGGTGACGGGCGCCGTCGAAGTAGGCGTAGTATTCGGGATGCTCCTTGTCATATACGGCGGAAGGCAGGAGCCGGTCGAAGGTGTGGACGAACATGCCGTCGATGAATTCCTCGCGGGGCTCTTCGAGACGCATCCAATGTCGATAGAGGGTGTCGGAGCCCATGGCATAGTTCTGCGACTGCCGGTAGCGGAATGCGGGGTTGCTGAGCAGATCGATGGCCGGAAGCTGGATGGTGGGGTTGGCGGGGGCTGTATATTCGTGGTCGCCCCAGTAGTTGCATCCGAGCCAGCGCTCAAGGATTTCGGTCACGGCGTAGAGCGATCCGCGGCCTTTGGTCGACTCGATGAGCAGCCGTCCCTGCGGGTTGGTGATACGGAAGCCGTCCTCGGTGATGGCGGGATCGTCGACACGGGATATCACTACGTCGCCCTTGCGAGGCTTAGGTGAGTCGGCGGTGACTACCGGCACTTTGGCTCCGGAAATTTCCTCTATGAATGAGGCGAGCAGGGAGGCGGCCTGAGCGTCGCGGCTGTCGGAGTAGATGATGCGGGTGCGGGGGGCGCCG
The DNA here is from genome assembly GCA_947177605.1 of uncultured Porphyromonadaceae bacterium. Lineage (GTDB taxonomy): Bacteria > Bacteroidota > Bacteroidia > Bacteroidales > Muribaculaceae > Paramuribaculum. The sequence goes on along the minus strand of CAMWUX010000201.1, from coordinate 1,324 downwards.
TTGTGGGTGAGCGTGACCTGAGATGATGCGCCTGCGCACAGGCACAGACACATTATAATAACAGACAGCATACGGGAGTGTATCATGGCTTATGGTATATTAAAGGGGGTGTGATAATGCAAAGTTATTAATATTTATGTGAATCGGACCGATGGGGAGAAATAAATATTTTTGGCCTTAAGGGGATTTCTGCGTAACTTTGCGGAAAATTCCACGGTAAAAGATTCTAAGGTAATGCAGAATATTCGCAATATTGCCATCATCGCCCACGTCGACCATGGCAAGACCACTCTGGTAGACAAAATGCTGATGGCCGGAAACCTCTTCCGCGACAACCAGACCACCGGCGAACTTATCCTCGACAATAATGATCTCGAACGCGAGCGCGGTATCACGATCCTGTCGAAAAACGTATCGATCAACTACAAAGGCTATAAAATCAATATTATCGACACTCCCGGACACGCCGACTTCGGCGGCGAGGTGGAGCGTGTGCTCAATATGGCTGACGGCTGCCTGCTGCTGGTAGATGCATTCGAGGGCCCGATGCCTCAGACGCGCTTCGTGCTTCAGAAGGCTATACAGATGGGCCTGAAGCCGGTAGTGGTGATCAATAAGGTGGACAAACCGAACTGCCGCCCGGATGAGGTGCAGGAGATGGTGTTTGATCTGATGTTTAACCTTGACGCGACGGAGGATCAGCTTGACTTCCCGACTGTGTTCGGCTCGGCGAAGCAGGGCTGGATGTCGTATGACTGGAATGATCCGAAGGAGGATATCACTGCCGTGCTTGATACGATCATCGAGCATATCCCTGCGCCTGAGGCTCTTGAAGGGCCTGCTCAGATGCTGATCACGTCGCTCGACTATTCATCATACGTAGGTCGTATCGCCGTGGGCCGTGTGCATCGCGGCACTCTGCGCGAAGGATCGGATGTGGCCGTGTGCAAGAAGGACGGCACCGTGGAGCGCCAGCGTATCAAGGAACTGCATATATTCGAGGGTATGGGACGCCGCCGTGTGGAGTCGGTATCGTCGGGCGATATCTGCGCTCTGGTAGGTATAGCTGACTTCGAGATCGGCGACACGATAGCGGATATCGACACTCCGGAGGCTCTGCCCCGCATCGCTATAGATGAACCTACAATGTCGATGACTTTCACGATCAACGACAGCCCCTTCTTCGGCCGTGACGGCAAGTATGTGACCTCACGCCATATCGGCGACCGCCTTACCAAGGAACTTGACCGCAATCTGGCTCTCCGTGTGAGCAAAGGTGCGGAAGAGGATGTGTGGACGGTGTTTGGCCGCGGTGTGCTTCACC
>CAMWUX010000200.1 GCA_947177605.1 uncultured Porphyromonadaceae bacterium | reverse complement strand
TCCAGTATTAAATAAAATGAACGATGCATAAGATTTTCAAAATTGTACCCAAAAGAGCGAGACAAATCAACGGAGAATCTTTGTCTCCGGCGATGGAAGTGGTAGTCACGACAAACAACTACACCAATAATCCATTCAACAGTCTCACAATAGATCAAGTAATCGACACCTATAAAAGAATTTATGGTTTCGATTATCGTAAATGCTCCTGTATGCCAACGGATTTCGATTTTTATCCGCTCGACTAATATTTGTGGTCCCCGGTCGTTTGATCGGGGATCGCTGCTTATAGGCAATATACGGATAGAAAGACTGAAGTTCGCTTCCGGGACAAAAATTTGTGAGGGTGAGGCAAGCAAAGGGGAATTTTTTGTCGTGGAGGCTCGCAGAATTTGGTTAAATTTGCAGACTATAAGACAAATAAGGCTAATTGGACCAATAAGACCTATAACCCGATATGACTAAGCCATCTTTTCTGCCACTGCGCGGTAATTTTCGCGATTTGATTGCTTTTCAGAAGGCGGAATGCATCTATGATGTGACGGTGTTATTTACGCGCAAATATCTGTCGATAGGTGACCGCACTATTGATCAAATGGTTCAGGCTGCCAGAAGCGGTAAGCAGAATATTGCCGAAGGATGCGCGGCATCTACTACTTCACGCGAGACTGAGATTAAGCTACTGAATGTGGCTAAGGCTTCACTCCAGGAACTGTTGCTCGATTTTGAAGACTATCTCCGTATCAACAATCTTGGTTTATGGGGCGTAGAAAATCCTCGGCTCGAAAGGCTGCGGAGATTGTGTTCGGCCCATAATGAATCGGCATTCTATAGGGAGCTGTTCGACAAGTGTACGGCTGAGATGGCTGCTAATCTGGCGGTGACGCTGATTCATCAGACCGATGTATTTCTCCGTAAGTTGATGGAGAGGGCAAAAGCGGACATTCTTGAGTGTGGAGGGATACGCGAACAGATGACGCGCGGGCGCATCGAGTTTCGTAATTCGCAAAAATAAAGTGGGGGATTACTTGGGATCCCAGACGTAGAGGCGGTCGGAGGGGCGGATCTTGGAGGGGACGGCGATGGAGAAGCTCTGGCCTTTGGTGGCTTCTTCGACTGGCTTGAGGTCGACGCGCAATTCGTCGACGGTGAGTATCAAGGCGCCTGTGGTGGGGCCGGTGATGATGATTTCGTCGCCTACGCGCACGCTGCCGCTCTCGACATAAAATTCGGCTACGCCGAGGCGCGAGAAGTAACGCACGCCTTTGGCTGCGTAGCGCTTGACGCGTGTGGCGGAGGAGCCGTATTTGGCTGACCACTCGCCGAGGCGCTGGCCGAGGTAGTAGCCGTCCCAGAATCCACGGTTGAAGATTTTGGTGAGCTGCTCATCCCATCGGGCTACTTTCTCGTCGGAGTAGGTGCCGGAGCAGATGGCGTCGACGGCTTCGGAGTAGCATCGCACGGCGATGCTTACGTATTCGGGGCCACGGGCGCGTCCTTCGATCTTGAGTACGCGCACTCCGGCCTCAAGCATACGGGGAAGGAAGTGGATGGTCTTTAGGTCTTTGGGCGACATGATGTATTTGTTGTCGACCTGAAGCTCGTCGCCTGTCTCAAGGTCGGTGACGCGGTAGCTGCGTCGGCAGATCTGGGTGCAGGCTCCGCGGTTGGCGGAGGAGTTCATCTGGTGGAGGCTGAGGTAGCACTTGCCGCTGACGGCCATGCAGAGGGCTCCGTGGCAGAACATTTCGATCTGCACGAGTTCGCCTTTGGGGCCGCGTATGTCTTCGTCGATGATGGCGCGGTGGATGGCGGCTACCTGATCGAGCGATAGCTCGCGGGCGAGCACTACTACGTCGGCAAACGCGGAGTAGAAGCGCACGGCTTCGATATTGCTGATGCTCAATTGTGTGGATATATGCACTTCGACACCGATCGAGCGGGCGTAGGTGATGGCAGCTATGTCGGATGCGATGATGGCGGTGATGCCCGCCTGCCGCGCGGCATCGATCACGGCGCGGCAGGTGGGGATATCATCGTCGTAGATTATAGTGTTGACCGTGAGGTATGTCTTTACACCTCGTCCAGAGGCGATGGAGGCTATACGGTGGAGGTCGTCGAGGGTGAAGTTGACCGACGAACGGGCGCGCATATTGAGTCCTTCGACGCCGAAGTAGACGGCGTTGGCGCCTGCGTCGATGGCGGCGTAGAGGGATTCGTAGCTCCCTACGGGAGCCATGATTTCAATATCGGAGCGGGTAAGTGCGGTCGTGGTATTCATTATTTGCGTGAGAAATAGAATGTAAATTTGGTGTCGGCTACGGGGATGCGGTATTTGTCGAGTACGTCGGGGCCGCAGGTGGCGGTGCCTACGCCGGTGGATGCGGCATCGAGGTGTACGGTGACGAAGGGCGACGGAATCATCTCGTTCTGGTGCTGGGCTACCTGTACGAGTTCGTCGCTATAGGGGTAGGCGCTGAACTGGAACTGCTCGGGTGAGGTAACCAGTAGGTTGGAGCCGCCGAAGTCGACGTAGCGTACCTGGGTGTGGTTGCCGGCTGTCTGGGGTTTGTTGTAGATATAGAAGTCGTCGACTGGGCGCACGGTATAGGTGCCGATGCGTCCGGCTGCCATACGGTCGGCGTATGTCTCGCCGGAGCGTCCGAAGTAGGTGACGTTGGTGGCGAGTTGCTCGGGCATGGTGAATGTGAGGCCGAGCACGGGGATGTCGTGGATGGCTGCTGTGTCGGGACGGAAGTCGGTGGTGAGGGCGAGTGTGCCCTGAGCGTCGACTGCGAAGGTGTAGGTGACGCGGGCCACTACATTACCGTGCTTGCCATAGAGGTCGGCATCGGCGGTGAGCACATTCTTATTCAGGCGGATGTCGGTGAGGCGCTGGCTCACGGAGTCGGTGCCTTCTTTCTTCCAGATGCGTGCGGAGCCGGCCCAGTTGTTCATGTCGTTTTCGGTGTAGGGACGGCATACGGCGAGGGAGATGGGATCGGCTATCATCTCGGTGGCGGCGATGTAGATGGAGAAAAATTCGCCGGGGGCGGCGGGGAGTGCGAGGGCAGCGGGGCCGGAGCGAGAGGGGG
>CAMWUX010000199.1 GCA_947177605.1 uncultured Porphyromonadaceae bacterium | reverse complement strand
GTTATAGAGTTGCGGTGGAATATGCGTCGTCCGAAACTGTATAGGAGCAGCAGTACGAGCGCCCCGGAGCAGATGGCGGCAAAGATGGAGATATGAGGGGGGTGGTGGCAGGCGCTGTGGACGTCGGGTGCGAATGCAAACCATGAGGCCGGGAGCAGCCAGTCGATGAGCAGGCCGAAGGCTATGGCGCCTATGGCAATGGTGGCGATATATATTAAGGCGGTGCGGCGTCCCATCTCGCGGGCTATCAGGGAGTAGGATGCGAAGTTGGCAGCCGGGCCGGCCATGAGGAATACCAAAGCTGTGCCGGGCGACAGGCCTTTGAGCATCAGGCTCATGGCGATAGGAATGGAGCCTGTGGCGCAGACATACATGGGTATGGCTACTACTATCACGGCGAGCATGGCCAGTATGGGCCAGCGGCTGAGGGCAGCGAAGATGTCGGCGGGCACGAATACGGTGATGAGTGCCGCGATGATGAGTCCGGCCACGAGCCAACCGCCGATGCTTCCCACGAGGTCAATGAAGCCGTAGCGGAGGGCTTCGCCGGTGCGGGCAAGCAACGACATCCGCGGTGCCGACTCTACGGCACACTGTATCGCGGGATTCTCCTGCGGCTTGTTGGTCTTACCTTTTTCAACGATGGCTACTGTGGAGCCGGCGAAGAGCGAGGTGACCAGTGCCACTACCGGGCGAATTACGGCGAACGCGGGGCCGAGGAGGCTCCATGTGGCCGCGATGCTGTCGATACCGGTCTGCGGCGTGGCTACGAGAAATGACACGGTGGCCGAATCCGATGCCCCGGATCGCTTCATGGCTATGGCTGTCGGGAGCACGCCGCATGAGCAGAGGGGGAGGGGTACGCCGATAAGGGCGCCTTTCCATACGGCGCCGAATGAGTTGGCTGAGAGATGGCGCGAGAGCAGACGCTGAGGCACGAATGCGTGGAGTATGCCGGCGAGGAAGAATCCCAGCAGAATGTAGGGAGCCATCTCCGACAGCATGAAAAGGATAGAGTTGACGAATTCCATGTGGAGAACGTGATTAGAAAGCGAAGCCGATGTTGTCGACGTAGAAGTTAAGGCCTTCTGTGCCGATAAAGGGTTCACCGGCACCGGAGCTGATCATTACGATTACGTGGGTGGGGGTGGCGTTGGGGTCATCCCAGCCTTCTTCGATCACTGGTTTGAGCTTGTTTTTGGAGTTGCGGGCGTAGTATGCGTTGTCCTTGCTTGAGCGGAGGCCGAGCCATTTGAGATCGGCATTTTTGGATACGTCGCCATAGACGAGCGGAATTTTGAAGCCGTTGACCCACTTGGATGCAGTGGTGAATTGGTGACCGCCTGTGGCCACGCGCTTGGCATGGAGGTTGCCGTCGGCGTCTTCCCAACGGCGCTGAAGGTATATGAACACTACTGCGTGGTCGCGGCCTGCGAGGGTCTTTTTTGCGCCGAATCCGGTGGACTTGGTACGGGTGTTGGCCGAAGGCATATCCACACGGTAGTCGAGCACGAGGCTTTTAGGCCGCTTGGTGTAGGGTACGCCCATATCCATTTTTGAATAAGGATTTTTGGTGGAGGACACCGGCTCTATCATCTGGCCGAGAAAGATCGATCCGGCTACCATCACGTCCATATTAACTACGCCTACGGCCTTGATGTGGTCGAGCTTGGTGCATAGCTTGGCGCAGAGGTTGGAGCCCGAGCGCACGCAGGGTTCAACGGCATTAGACCCTTTCACCACGCCTGCTACCTTGGCGTAGACGTTGCTGGTGCCCCAGGGGGAGCCCCCCATATTGACGTAGGGCTTGTTGCCGGTGATAGTGGTTGTGGGCCCGACTTCGTATATTTTTTTCTCTTTGCCTCCGATGAGGTGCGACTCTTTTATTACACGGGTGACCCAATTATTGAAGTCGCCAAATTTAAGATATTCAATTTTTTGGGATGTCGCGGGAGCGGGAAGCAGGAGCAATGCCGAGAGTACCGACGACAGGATGATTGGTTTAATTTTCATGCTTTTTGTAAATAGTCGAACTTACAAAGTTAAGCAATCCGTCGTATCTTCGGGCTCAAAAGAGTATTAAAAGTTGTAAACGAGGGATAGACCGCCCTGAAGGCCGTGGGGTGAGGGAGCGAGCCAGGAGCTGCCGGAGAGGCCTTCACCACGGCGCATACGGTTGCGCTCGAGCTGATGGTGCTGGTCGCCGCGGAAGGCGCCGATTGTCTCGTTGATGGGGTCGCAAAGCCATGCGCAGGCTATGCCGAGCACACGCGAGCCGAGCACGCGATAGTCGTTTTCGACGATTTTGCGCTTGGCCATGTAGAAGCCTTCGCCGAGTAGGGATCCGACTACCGGTGTGATGATGAGATCTTGCACGGAGGGTACTTCATTGAAAGCCTCGAAGCCGTATTCCCAGAAGAAGGTGGATACGCAGAAGCAGTAGACGAACGAGCCCCACATGCTGAATCCCTGCGAGCGCGCGCCCATGTAGTATGCAGCTCCGGCATAAGGGTGGAGCACGTAGTTGAATACTGGGTTGTCGCCGTCCCATACGGGTCCCTTGCGGACGTTGCGCCACCAGCGTGTGAACATCGGTGTCTTGGCATCTTCGCGCTTATTCCAGGCAGTGGCATCAGCGGGAAGAGACTGGAGTATGACCATAGTGAGTACGCCTGCACCGGTGAGTACGCCGGTGTTGATCCACATTCGTTTCCAGTTGGGGATGCTGAACTCACGCGAATAGGGGTAGTCATAGATAGAGAATCCGCCACCGGGAATGTGGAAATCAGGGGCGGGCTCGGAGATGAGCGGTTCGACAGATTCGCTGACCGTGATGGTATCGGCGATCTCGATATATGTGGAGTCAATATCCTGCGCTTTCACCAGGATTGATGTGGCTATGGCCAGACAAGTCAGTAATGCAATTCTCATAATGTGTGAACGGCGAAGTTGAAACTATGATTTAATAACGCCGGTCGGGGGCAAATGGTTGAATATTTTGTGATGTGAGTGGTAATTCGTACCTTTACAGCCGTTTTTTATGAGTTTTGGAGGGAAAATATCAAGATGTTGTACTGGGATGCTGCTGGTATGCGCGGCAATTCCTGCTTCGGCACAGACT
>CAMWUX010000198.1 GCA_947177605.1 uncultured Porphyromonadaceae bacterium | reverse complement strand
GTATAGCGTCATACGGAAGTAGTCGTCGTAGGTGCAAGTAGGGAGATTGTTGGCATCCGAGATGAAGATATTCTGCGTGGCCAGATAGGGGCGCAGATCTTCGTATTTGACCCAGAACATCGGATAGCGCATCGCTTCCATACCGTAGTCGTCGGAGCGATGAAGCACCGGGCAGAGAGCAACGATGCGTGTCTGCATACGGTTGGTGCGGCTGTCGAACTCCCAACGCTCGATCACGTAGTAGGTAAGCACTTCGGTGGTAGGCACGTCGGACTGCTCGATGGCGTAGCGCGGATTGCGCTCGGTATGCCCCTTGGCGTTGGAGAAGGGGATGTCGTAGCGGTCGAGCACATCGGCCACCTTGAGTTTGGCCGCTTCGTCGAAGTTCTCGCGGTTATCGAAGTATTCGTAAGCCGAGATCTTGCCATCGGCGAGAAGGCGGAGTATGATGCGGAAGAGGTTTTCATCGCCGTCGACCACTTGCTCGGGGAAGTATAGGGGTGCATTGGCCTCCTTGGTGAGGTCGAGCGAACGGTACACCACCTTCATCCACGACATATCGGCATCGGAAACGGGCTGTTCGGTCAGACGGTTCTGCATTCGTTGGGTCACACCCGGGGTCTGCTCTGTGGAGGCATTGCGTTCGCCACGGCGCATCGTAGCGCTACTGCCCGACTGCTGTGTCTGAGCCGAAGCCGAGAATGCCGATGCTGCAAGCAGGACTGAAAGTGCTATGTGAAGATGTTTCATATCTTGGGATAGTGTTATTATCAGTTTACGATTACTTCCATTGGGTAGAGGGTGCGCTCGCGTCCGTCGGGTCCTTTCACCACGATGCGGGATATGTAGAAGCGCTGGCCTTTGGTCATGGAGCGGATACGACTCTTCTGCTGGGGCGAGAAGGAAGCGCCGGCCGAGGGAAGTGTGGCGGCGTCGCCGTTGGAGTCGAGAATCACGATGCTGAAGCTGAGCACCTGGAATTCGACGTCGAGGATACCGTCGTCGATAGCAGCGCGGATACCCGGCACATCGGCGAGGGTACGCTTGGCTATGGGGCGGTTGCCACGATAGCGCTCATTACCCACGGGTATATAGGCGGTAGGATCGGGAAGCTGACGCACCTTGAAGGTGGCGGAGCTTACGGTCTGGCTACGACCTTCCATCACAGCGCTTACGGTGATGGTGGCGGTAGAGCCTCCGGCTGCCGGACGTGCGATCCAGTGGTCGCCGCTCTTGACGAGCGAACCGCCGGTCATCGATGCGCTCACGGATGATGCGGGCACACCGGGCACGGATATGCTTATAGGATTGTCAATGCCGGTATAGAGTACATTCATCATGGTGGCCGATACGGTGGCGGTAGGCTCGATCACGAGATACTCGGAGGAGAAGGGATGGCGCGAGGTGGTGCCATCGCCATGAGCCACGTCGATGTAGCCGCTGTAATTGAAGGTGCCGGCCTGCGATGCCACGAGCTCATAGTGGCCCGACGGCTGCTGATTGCCGTTGATGAATATGGTGGGACGCGCTGTGGTATCGACGGCGGCCAGGACGATATCTGCCGTGTAGCGTCCGCCTCGCATCACCATGCGGCTCTGCGGAATAACGAAAGCGTTGAACTCGTTGACGCGCACATCGCCGGCATCGATATTGTCGAGCAGAGTGATAAGAGCCTCACCCTCGGCGTAGCGCACATCATTCTGCAGCTTGGTGAGCAGGGTGAGCGCGGCCACGGCGGGCTGGTTGTCAAACTTAGCTTCCTCCCAAGTCTGCGGCACGATCACACCTGGACGGGAGAATACTTCGGTAGAGAGAGCCATGTCGATAGATGCTCTCTTGAGGGAGTCGGTCACGATACCCTGCACATAGGTACGGAAGGCGTCGATCTCATTACGCAACTCGGGGCCCTGATTGGCTCCGGGAGCGAGCATCACGCGTGCCGCAGCTTCGATATCCTCGCGGTTTTCGAGTTCGGATATGGGGCGGAGTTGACCGTCGGCCTCGATTATGATGGCATTTTTAAGGGAGTCGATGAATTCGTAGATACGCTGTGACTCTGCGCGAAGCTCGATACTCTTGGCATACCATGCGCCGGCCTTGTCGGGGTTGGCGTCGGCGAATGCCTCAAGTTGCGCGAATACGGCGTCGTTGCGGCTGCTCACGGTGCTGTTGGTGCGCGACAGGCCATCCTCTACCTGGGTAAATCCGTCGAGTACGTCGCTCGACACATTGAGCGCAAGCATCGCCGTCAGTACGATGTACATCAGATTGATCATCTTCTGACGCGGTGACATGCGATTGTTGGATTGTGCCATTGTATGCTGTAGGGATTTCTTTAATGATTATACTTCGGTGAGGGTGGATCAGGCCTGAGATTCGACGGTAGTGACCGCAGTATCGGCCACAGGCTCTGCGGAAGGCATCGGCGGCATACCCACAGGCATACCGGTATTGATGGTCATGGCATGGAGCATCTTGGCATAGACCTGATTGAGCTGGTGCATATACTGAGCCATACGCTCGCTCTCCTGACAGTAGCGCGTGGATGCCTGGGCAGTGGTCTCATACATATTGCAGATATCCTTGATACCGCGATTCACACGGTCGATGGCGTCGAGTTGCGACGATACGCTCTTGAGCTGGATCTCATAGATAGTGTTGAGGCCGGAAATATTGCGGTTGAGCGCCTGCATCTGCTCTACATAGCCTGTGGAACTCTGGGTGATATTTTCGGAATTGTCGGTGATAGCGCGATAGCTCTGCAGGAGTGTCTCCGACACTTTATTGAGGGCGGCGGTAGTTTCGAGAAGCTGCTCCATCTGATTGGTCACTTCGCTCACCTTCTGCACATACAGACCGGTAGCGGAACCGGGATCCGACTCATCGACAACTATCGGGGCATGGCCTGATACGGCAACAGGACCCGATGCTGATGCAGATGCTACTGAGCCTCCACCCACGCCTCCGCCGACTACTACAACGCCACCGGAAGCGGGCTGACCACCCACTACTACACCACCGGGAAGTTGCTCGGGACGATCTTCCGGATTACCGGTGTTCAATGCGGGAAATACGTCTTCCCAATGATATTCCCGGGCAGGACGATCGAATGCGGTGAGGATAAACATGAGCACCTCGGTACCCATACCGATCG
>CAMWUX010000197.1 GCA_947177605.1 uncultured Porphyromonadaceae bacterium | reverse complement strand
TAGGGTATACATCGCGCATTTGACAATAAATTGCTACATTTGCTAAAATTAGTCACTACAGCAACCGATGGCAGATCAATTACTACCCAACGATTCCGAGTATGATTCAATACTGCGACAGGCTGTCGCAGTTATCGACAAGACCCGACACATGATAGCCACTACGATGAGTTCGGTCATTGGTATGGCTCATTGGGAGATAGGCAAATTGCTTTATGATAAGAAATTGGAAAGCAAGCATGGTAGCGGAGTTGTCAGTCGGCTTTCTTCTGACCTAAAGTCGCTTTATCCCCAGATGGGTGTGTCAGCGCGTAATTTATGGGATATGAAGAAATTCTACGAGCGTTTCCGTTGTAGTGATCTAAAACTGCGACAGGCTGTCGCAGTTTTACCATGGGGTCATACACTGACGCTAATGCGCAAATTCGGGAATGATGATTCGGCCATATTGTATTATGCTACTGAGATCACATTGAAAGGTTGGAATAGAGAACTGCTATCAAGTGCAATCTCACTTAAAATGCATCTTCGCAGCGACGAACCATCGGATAATAATTTTAGGAAAACCCTTCCGGCTCCTAATGCGATGTTTGCCGATGAAGTATTCCGGAGCCGCTATAATCTTGGATTTCTTGGCGTGAAAGATCCGATTTTAGAAACCGAACTGGAAGCCAGACTTGTGGATAAGGTGAAGCAATTTCTACTCGAACTCGGTGCCGGCTTTACCTATATCGGTAATCAGCATGTGCTTGAGTACAATGGAAAGCGTAGTAAGGTAGATATGCTCTTCTTCCATCGCGGACTACACTGCTTGGTGGCCATAGATCTTAAAATAGGTAGATTTCAACCCGAGTACGCCGGGAAGATGAATTATTACCTTGCTCTTCTTGATAGACTGGAACGCCGACAAGACGAAAATCGATCTATCGGTATTATACTCTGTGCCGAAAAAGACCGTGTAGAGGTAGAGCTGGCGTTAGAGGATATGGGTAAGCCCATAGGAGTAGCGGATTATCAACTTATTCTCCCACAGGAAGAATTAAAAAAAATGTTGGCTGAAGAAGTTGAAGCCTTTGGAAAGGAGCAACCTATTCAGAGATAAATATAACCTCCTACTCAAAGCAGCTTCCGCGAAAAAACTTTTTTTGAAAAATATGTGTCGTAAAGGCGAATTGGCGTACTAACTTTGCAACGCAAACCCCAAAATCACCCTTATGCTATGACACACACATTCATCACCCTTTCCCCCGCCACCGCCACCACCCTGATGTGGGCGCTGGCTATCACCGTGGCCGGCTATCTCTCGGTCGTGGTGGCCGTATTCATCGATCTGCGCAGCGCCATACTCAAGGCACGCCGCCGGGGCATAGCCCGCACATCGCGGGGCTACCGCCGGTCCGTAGCCAAAGCCGGCCGCTATCTCACCACACTGCTGGCGCTCACCGCTGTCGACGCCATGATCGTGCTCACCGCCATGATGCTCCGCTCCACCATGGGCTGGACTCTGCCGGCACTTCCCATCTTCACCATCATCGGCGCCGTAGCCATGACCCTCATAGAGGCCAAGAGCGTAGTCGAAAACACCCAGGACTCGCGGCAGTACCGCGACGCCATGCGATCACTCTCCCGGGCACTCGACTCCGACGAACTGCAGCACCTCGTAGAGCGCCTCCGCGCAATCGCAAAAGACGTTAAATAAAATTAAAATTGCATATATCCGATTTTTTTCGTACTTTTGCATCAATTCGTAGTCACGGAGGGGGCGATCGCTTCCTCCATTTTATTTGACATTACCAATCAGATGATAGACAGACAGACCGTTACCGACATCATAACCCCCGCGCTCGAAGGCACCGACTGCTTTCTGGTCGACGTGACCGTGAGCGCCGCCAACGATATCGTGGTGGAGATCGATTCCGACACCACAGTCGACATCGACACCTGCGCCCGGCTCACACGCCTCGTGGAGCAGACACTCGACCGCGACACCGAGGACTACAGCCTTGAGATCGGCTCAGCCGGTCTCACCTCTCCGCTACGCGTACGCCGCCAGTTCGAAAAGAATATCGGCAACGAAGTGGAAGCCCTCACCCGCGACGGCCGCAAGCTCTCCGGCATCCTCTCCGCCGTCAGCGACGACGGCTCGGAAGTGACACTCACCGTCGCCCGCAAGGTCAAGGAGCCCGGAGCCAAGCGCCCCGTGATGGTGGAGGAGCCCCTGGTGCTCCCCGTCGCCGACACCAAATACATCAGATATAAAATAAATTTCAAATAATACCCTATACCCCCTACACCCATGGCTAAGAAAAAAGAGGAAGCTCCCGATATGGTGGAGCGTTTTGCCGAATTTAAGGAGCTGAAGAATATAGACAAAGCCACTATGATCAGTGTGCTTGAGGAATCGTTTCGCAACGTGCTGGCCAAGATGTTCGGCACCGACGAAAACCTCGACGTGATCATGAACCCCGACAAGGGCGACGTGCAGATATTCCAGAACCTCACCGTAGTGCCCGACGGCGAAGTCAGCGATCCCAACCGCGAGATCGGCCTCACCGACGCACGCGCCGACCAGGATCCCGACGTAGAGATCGGCGAGGAGCACACCAAGGAGATATTCTTCGCCGACTTCGGCCGCCGCGCCATCCTCAACCTCCGCCAGACCCTCCAGTCCAAGATTCTCGACCTCCAGAAAGAGGCCATCTACAATAAATTCAAGGATCTCGAAGGCGAGCTCGTGTCGGGCGAAGTATATCAGACATGGAGCCGCGAGACACTCCTGCTCGACGACGATAAGAACGAACTCCTTCTACCCAAGAGCGAAGCCATCCCCGGCGACTTCTTCCGCAAGGGCGAGACAGTGCGCGCCGTAGTGGCCAACGTCGACAATAAGAACAACAATCCCAAGATCACCGTGAGCCGTACCGACGAGAACTTCCTGCGTCGCCTCTTCGAGCTCGAAGTACCCGAGATCCACGACGGCCTCATCAACATCCGCGCCGTCGCCCGCATCCCCGGCGAGCGTGCCAAGATAGCCGTTGAGAGCTACGACGACCGTATCGACCCCGTAGGCGCCTGCGTAGGCGTCAAGGGCTCTCGTATCCACGGCATCGTGCGCGAGCTACGCAACGAGAACATCGACGTGATCAACTATACTGCCAACCCCTCACTCTTCATCC
>CAMWUX010000196.1 GCA_947177605.1 uncultured Porphyromonadaceae bacterium | reverse complement strand
TCGGCCAACATCCCCATTCTCAACCGCATCATCAATATTCCTTCGGGCGGCGAATCGACCTTTAAGGCAAGCTTGTGGTTTGTAAGCAAACTCGAGAAACGCAATCTGCTATGGGGCGCCGGTGGCCTTCGCATCATCGATCCCTATTTTCAGGTGCCGATCAAGATGTCGGCGCGAGGCCAGTATGGCGTGCGCATCAAGGATGGCGGACTCTTTCTGCTCAAGTTTGTGGGCACACAGTCGTTAATCACGATGGACCTCATCCGTGATCAGTTCAGAATCGATATTGTCGAGGCCGTGAAGATCACTCTCGCACGCTATATGAAAGACAATAATGTCAACGTCAACGAGCTCGGCTCGGAGTATCGTATGCTTGCCAAAGTGATAGCCAATGAGGTACAGAGCACCTTCGACAGCTATGGCGTGGAACTCCTCAACTTCAATATCGAAGACATCTCCTTCGATGAAAACGACCGCGGCTATCAGACGGTGATGGAGGGTATAGCAGAGCAGGCCAAGTTGCAGAAGCTCGGTATCGACTATGTGCAGCAGAAGCAGATCGACATAGCCCAGACTCTCGCCGGCAATCAGGGCGCCGGTACCTTTATGGGCGCCGGAGTGGGATTGGGTATCGGTCAGCAGATGGGTCAGGCTTTCGGACAGGTGATGAATGGCAATCCCATCTCACAACAGCCTGCAGCTCCACCTATGGCATCGTTCTACGTAGCCAAAGATGGTCAGACCACCGGCCCCTTCCGCCTCGATGTGATCCGCGATATGATACTCAGCGGAGAAGTAGTGCAGAGCACCTACGTATACCGTCTCGGTGGAAGCGCATGGGTAAGTGCAGTGCAGGAGCCTGAGATCGCTCAGATATTCTCATCGCTCACCCCTCCTCCGCCACCTCCGCCCGCACCCTGCTGACGATAATCCATTAAGGTCACAAATCTCAATCTATCACTCATGCGAAATAATGTAATCTTCATAGTTGTATTGGTCGCCGTATGTGTGGCCATCTTCGGCATCTTCAGTCTGATCTTCCCTGCGGCAACGGCCATGATGGGGTGGTGTGTCGCCACCGGCATATTCCTTGCAGTGGTCTTAGCCTGCATAGTATATATGGTCTCGACCCACGGCGGTCTTACCGTGAAGAACGCGGCTGCCACCTGGGCCGTCAATATTTCAGCTACATTACTCTTTTTGTGGACTATCACCTATGTATTCCTCTGCGGATCTTATCTTGATGCCGACCGCAGCCTCAACGGCCTGTATGTCGGTTATCTCCTGATATTCATTCTCGGTATTACCGTTTGGTTCATTGCCGATCGGGGCGGCTCTGTGGCGCAGGCTCATAGTGACAGGGTGCAGGGTAATATTCAGGGCAAGGAGTGCTATCTCTCGCAGCTCCGACAGCTCAAGTTCAATCTTGAGACCCTCGACACCGATCCTCGCTCGGCAGCTCACTTGGCGCTCGACCGCAACATCGATCTGCTACGCAATGTACCATCCACTAAGTTCTCATCGCCGGCTATATGTCAGCAGCTTTCGGATGCCATCATGCAGCTCGACAATGCTGTCGACACCAACGACATGGCCGGCGTCGAGAAATCCAATCAGAAATTGTCGCTCATTATTAATTCATTCAGAATATGAACGAATCGATAAAGTGCTCGGAGTGTGGCGGTAACAGATGCATTCCGGTGGGATATGGCACCTATCGCTGCGAATATTGCGGAGCTACCTTTTCGGTGAAGTCCGACGGACCATCATACCCCGCTCCACCCAAACCCGCTCCGCCCGTTATGCCGCAGTCCGCATACAATAATCCCTACAATCAGCCCAATCCCTACGCCAATCCACAGCGCGTATATCGCTCCCACAAGGATAAGACCACGGCATTACTTCTCACCTTCTTCCTCGGTGGACTTGGTGTGCAGTGGTTCTACCTCGGTCGCACCGGTATGGGGGTATTGTCGTTGCTCTTCTTTTGGACTTGGATTCCGGCCATAATCGCTTTCGTGCAGTTTATCATACTCCTATGTATGAGCACCGACGAGTTTGACCGCAAATACAATATGTAAGTCATGGGCGAGCATCGCGACCGCGCGTGGCGGCTTTTCAGGAAGGAGACTACGAAGGTGCCTTCAGTGAGGCGACCGCCTCGACGGCATTTAGCCCCGAAGAGCGCAGGCAATTTGTCGGGCAATGCCGCGCGCTTATTGCCGAGCAATATAAGTTTCTCATAGCCGATGCTATCTCTCAAAGCGATTATGCCAAGGCGTCATCGCTTCGCTTACAGTATCGGGAGAAATATGGCGCTAACCCGATGATCGACGAAATCTCCATCCCATCGTCGCCATCAAAGACAATCCCGTCGTCAGGCACATCCTCCGGCAAGTCGGGTGCCCTTATTCTCATAGGCATCATTGTAGCGTTTGTATTGATTGCGGTAATCATCGCAGTCTCCACATCACACGATAAGGATGATGAGGTTTCCATTCTCGAAGAAGACTTAGTCGAGTCGTCGGAGTATTATTCCGATTACGATAATTCGTACTCGGCAACGCACGTGGTAACCGATGAAGATACCGGGCGAGAGCGCTTTCAGGAAAAACTGCGCGAACTCTCCGGCATAGCCGATATCCCTGTGATTTATTCCGATGGCGAGCGCTATATATGGCGAATATATACCACCCCTTATGGCAAGTATGAAAAGTCATTGATGGTATATGATACAAAGACAGATAGAGAAGAAACCATCAATATCAATAAGACCGACTTTCCCGACGACGAGATGGAAATTTCGGCAATTACCGAAAACGATGGGGCAATATCCATCATTATGATGGAATATCGCAATAGCAACGGATGGATCGAAGGTACCCACGTGTGGACGATCAATTGCTCCACGCGCCGTTGGCGCTGTGTGGCCGAAGCAGTAGCCGGTGCCGAATTTGTCAATGGTGGCAGAGCAGTTGAAATCTCCGAAGCGGAGATACTCAACCCCGACGAACCGACAGCCTTTCAGGAATACGATATCACCAAGTACACCGTCAATCTGTAAAATCGAGTCCGCCTTATGAAGAAACTCCTTATATTTCTCCTTCTTGGCTTAATCTCCATCTCCGTGTCGGCACGCTCGATCTCCAACGTAGAGCAGCGCGGAAGCTGGTACTATATCTA
>CAMWUX010000195.1 GCA_947177605.1 uncultured Porphyromonadaceae bacterium | reverse complement strand
GGATCACGTAGGAAGCACCGTTGAATTTCGTGGTCTGGCGGCGCAGCCAAAGATCGCGGAGAGCTACCGAGCCCCCTCGGCCGTCGGAGCCGTGTAGCTCACGCGGCACTACGGTGTAACCCAGGCGCAGACCCGTGAAGCCTGCCGTCTTGGAAAAGCTGCGGAATTCCACCGTACACTCTCTCGCTCCCTCGATCTCGTAGATCGAGCGGGGTACCTCGGGCGAACTCACGAATGCCTCGTAGGCGGCGTCGAAGAGTATCAGCACTCCGTTAGTTCGGGCATAGTCTACGAAATGTTTCAGTTGGTCACGCGTGAGCACCGTGCCCGTCGGATTGTTGGGGTAGCAGAGATACATCACCCCGGGAGCCTTGGCCGGCAGATCAGGCACGAATCCGTTGGCCTCGGTGCAGGGCATATAGTCGATGCCGCTCCAGCGTCCGTCCGGCTGTAGTTCGCCGCCGCGACCGCCCATCACGTTGGAATCGACATATACGGGGTAGACAGGATCTGTCACCGCCACTCGGATATGGCTGTCAAGTATGTCGGGAAAATTGCCGATGTCCGACTTGGCGCCGTCCGACACGAATATCTCGTCGTCGGCCATCGCTATGCCGCGGCTGCGGAAATCGCCTTCGGCTATGGCGGAGCGCAGGAATTCGTGACCCTGCTCCGGACCGTAGCCCACAAATGTCTCAGCCGATCCCATCGCCTTGATGCCTTCGGCCATACCGTCGAGCGCCGCCTGTGCTATCGGGCGGGTCACATCGCCGATGCCCATGCGGATGATATCGGCTTCGGGATGCTGCGTCCGGAAGTCGGCCACCGTCTTGGCAATTCTGGAGAAGAGATAGGATTGCGGGAGTTGGGAAAAGTAGTGGTTGACTTCGTACATAAGCATCAGGGATTTATAAAGTCTTACAATTTTTAATTCGATAAGTGCCGCTATACACCTCTTCGGCCGGCCCCTCCATCAGTATATGGCCGTCGGGTCGTCGGTCGATCAGTAGCGTTCCGCCGCGGAGCTCTACGTTCACCGGGAAATCGCAGCGGCCTGTGGCCACGGCGGCCGAGGCGGCGGCGCATGCTCCCGTGCCGCAGGCCCATGTCTCGCCGCTGCCGCGTTCCCATACGCGCATCAGCAGGCGATGGCGGTCGAGCGGTCGGCAGAATTCGATATTGGCGCGGTCGGGCCATACATGGTGACACTCGAGTATCGGACCGAGGCCGAGCACTTCTCTGTCGGTCGGGTCATGATCCACGAACACTACGCCGTGAGGATTGCCCATCGATACGGCAGTAATCCGTATCGGGCTCTCCGGCGCACCCGGCTCTACCACGCTGTCGATCATCGTATCGGATGTGTGCCTCACCGGAATTTCGGAGCAGCGGAAAGTAGCCGGTCCCATATCCACACTTACCGTACTCACTTCATCCGTAGCGGGATCCGTGTGGAGTGTGAGATACTTTATGCCGCTGAGCGTTTCGAGCGAAAGGGTAGCGGAGCGGATAAGCCCATGCTCGTAGGCATACTTGCCGATGCAGCGCGTAGCGTTTCCGCACATACGCGCCTCCGAGCCATCGGCGTTGAAGATGCGCATTTTCAGATCCGCCACTTCCGACGGGCATATCAAAACAATGCCGTCGGCTCCTACTGAGAAGTGGCGACGGCTCATTTCGATTGCAAGTTGAGGCAGAGATTCGGGGGTCGACGAAGTGCAGTCAATGTAGATATAATCATTGCCGGCACCATGCATTTTGGTAAACTTTACCTCTTTCATCCTCCTGCGTCAGTCTATGTGGTGTAAACTCTGTGTGCAAAATTACATAATCGTTGGCTAAAGTCGGCACGATTGTAGATAAAAATTCCCAAAAAAAGTGGAGCGGCTCGCTCCGATCGGGAGCAAGCCGCTACGTGATAGCCTTAATATTGTTCTACTCTCTCTTTGAGTATGGAGGGAGAGGACGGGAAAGTTCGTTGAGGTATATTATTTGAGAGCCTCTTTGATGGCTTCGTTGGGAACCATCTGCTCGCTGAAGGTATAGGCACCGGTCTTAGGCGACTTTACCATTTTGATCACTTTGCTATAGGTACGGCCTTCGCCTTTTTGCAGTGATGCTACCGTTTTTTTTGCCATATCGCGTGATTATTATTTGATTTCTTTATGTACGGTTACTTTCTTGAGGATGGGGTTGTATTTCTTCAACTCCAGACGCTCGGTAGTGTTCTTGCGGTTTTTGGTGGTGATGTAGCGGGAGGTGCCGGGCATACCGCTTGCCTTATGTTCGGTGCACTCGAGTATTACCTGTACTCGGTTGCCTTTTGCTTTCTTTGCCATAATTGCTTAGAATTCTAAGTATTTGATTTCTGTTAAATAACCCTTTTTCACGGCTTCCTTGATGGCGGCGTCAAGACCGTTTTTGTTGATGGTGCGCAAGCCGTTTGCGGAGATGGTGAGGAGGATCCAAGCCTGCTCTTCTACCCAGAAGAATTTCTTTGTGAAGAGGTTGACGTTGAATTTACGCTTTGTGCGACGCTTGGAGTGGCTTACATTGTTGCCTCCCATAGCCTTCTTGCCGGTAATCTGACAAATCTTTGACATGGCTGTTTGATCTGTTTAACTCTGTTATCGTTAATTTTCTTTGTTTTTACTCTGTTGTCGCGTGGCCGCCATCTCAGTCTCATATCACCGCTAAGCGCATCAATAATAGCAGCTTTACAGGATGAGCCACGAAACAGAGTGCAAAGTAACAAATTTTTCACGTAATAGCCAAACACTTCTTCAATTAAAATTTACATTTGTTGAGAATTTACCCCGGCGCGCCCTATATATAATTAATGTGTATGCTTGCTCTGGCGGCAGGCAAGGAGTGAAATTCAACTTTAAGATATTTTAACTGTGTGGCAAAATGTGCGACAGGTGTACGGTCTTGGTCGAATCTGTGAAAATAACAACACATAATTCCGGCGAAATGCAACGAATGTTGCCGGATATGGCTATTAGTGCCACTTTCGGCGTCGTCAGATATCATTGGCGATGGCTTGACAAGTGATGAAAATTGACTAAATTTGTAGAAAAGGAATTCACACCAACAGCAGCAAGATTCCTCTTTTTCATAAGTGCTAATTAGACATTAGATAAAATTCCACTGACGTTAAGTACTATGTGTAAATGGCGAAGGA
>CAMWUX010000194.1 GCA_947177605.1 uncultured Porphyromonadaceae bacterium | reverse complement strand
GAGCAACTGCCGTAGCCTTGATGGGATCCTTCTCATCTTGTAGCGACGACGTGACCCTGGATGGTGCCGACGCCGTGTATATCGACATCACCCCCTCCTCGTTCTCCCTTAAGGTAGGTGAAAAGCAGCGTATCTCGGCCCGCGTCACCAATCAGGACGGCAAGGTGATCGAAACCCCGATCACATGGTCGGTCGACGATGAATCCGTAGCCCGCCTTGTACCTGTCTACAAACCCCTCCCAGAAGCCCCCACTCCCGATCCCGGCACAGCCGAAGGCGGTGACGAAGAAGGTAGCGACGAGAATGGTGAAAACACCGGTGAAGAGACAGGTGATGTAACCACTCAGGCCGAAGGCGATGTTGAAGCCGAACCCGTCACCCCCGAGGAGCCCGGCGACGTAGAAGAAGAGCCCCACGGCGAATTCCTCTATTATATGGTCGAAGCTCTCCCCGGATCTCAGGATAAGTCCACTTATCTGCGCGTCACCCTCGAAAACGGTATGCAGGCTATCGCCCCGATCGACATCGTTCGCGGTGACCTCGACGGTGGCCTTGTAGCTATCACCGAATACCGCCGTTCGTTCCAGCGCCAGAGCGACGACACCGTGATGTTCCGCCTCTCCTATCCCGGCCTCGTCGACGACTACGAGCTCAAGTATGAGTTTATCCTCGATCCTGAGTCGGTACTTGACTACACCTATAATTATAAGCCCGAGGGTGGTGAGGTTACCGAAGTTTCCACACGTCCCCTCCGTGAGGGCGACGACCAGTTCCGTCAGACCCGTTACTTCGTGTCCAACGATACCCTCGGTATCATCTACACCGCTCCCCGTCTGGCCGGTAAGGCAGTATGCCGCGTCACCCTCTCTCATCCCGACCCCGAGCTGGCTTCTCAGAATGTATCTGCTGAAGTTCCCATCTACGTATGTCCTTCGCTCTCTCCCGGTTTCGAGGTAGATGGCAAGCGTCCGCTCGCAGATCCGCCAAACCCCTCGAATATCAAGCAGACCATGCTCTTCCAGACCATCGACATCAACTCTACCTTCGACGTAGGTCTCTGTATCGGTGTTGAAGGCGGTTGGGCAGAGGATATCTGCCGCGCCATGGCTTGCCACGACGAAGGCTGGTTCCGTTGGGAAGTCGACGGCTCCTCCGTAGTAGTGGAAGAAGACTACATCGATACCGAGTATAAGGGAGGTTTCGTACCCTATCTCCGTGTGCGCTCCGGTGCCCGCGAAGGTCTCTCCGTAATCACCTACTACACCCCCTTCTGGACCTGTGTTTGCAACCTTCAGGTTGAAAACTACAACATAAGCCATCCCGTCGACGAAATAATCTTCACCGACATCAACGACAACGAAATTGATGAAGTGACCTTCGAACTCGGTCGTAACGGTAGCATCAACATAAAGGTGATGCCTGAAGCTTCCTTCGAGTTCCATACTCCCACAGTCACCGTAGCCGATCCTTCGATCTGCGAATTCAGAGAGCATGGCGAAGGCTACAGCTACAGCTTCCTCCCCGTTGCCGAAGGTACCACAGTGGCTACCGCTACTGCACTCGACAAGACCCGCAGCATCACCATCCATGTGGTCGACGTATGCCGCAGCATCACTTGGAAGTCCTATTCGAGCGAAGCCGTGTCCGGATCTACCTTCGAACTCTCAGCCAATGTACGTTTGAGCTCCGGTGTGACCAACACCAAGCCCCTCACCTGGACATGCTCCAACCCCGACATCGTAGAGTGGAGTGTTAAGGCCGATGATCCCAACACTATCGTAGTGAAGGCTATGGGTGCCGGTGAAGTAAGCTTCACTGCCGCATACGGCGATGTAGTATCCGAGCCCGCCACCATTACTATCGCCGCTGCTACCGACATCGAGATCACCGATGCTGCCGAGTGGTATGTTTCCATCGCCGAAGGCTCCTTCTACTTCTTCGATGCTAATGGCGACGATGAGTTCACCCTGCCAATCGATGTAGAGGAAGGCGACTTTGACGCTATCGCCGGTCACTACACCGGATCTGATGCCGACGCTACATTCACCAGCGCTTTCAGCGGTTGCGAATACGACTTCACAATCACTTACGATAGCGGTTCGTATGAAGATGCCGACCTCCTCTGGTATATCACCGGTACACTCACTCTCCCCAACGGTACGAAGGTAATCTTCAACAACATCCCGCTCTACTGCGGTGACTAATCCGGTCCCTTAAGTGAAACAATCACGATCTCTATAAGCCATGCGCTCTCTGACTTCCGCTTAACCCGGAAGGCAGAGAGCGCCATTGGTTTATAAAAAGCATTTCTAAAAAAAATAATTGAGAATTTTTTGTCGAAATATTTGAATTAAAAAATTTATTCATATATTTGTGGCCACTCAATGCACAATTATGCCTGCGCGTCCGTACTCTCATGGGTGCAATCAAGTCTCCCCAACGCTAATGGCAACCGACAAACGATTATCAATAAAATAATTATAAGCAAACCAAATTATTTAATGTCATGAGAAAAAGTCTATCTCTCCTTGGTGGCCTTATCGCCATCGGTTCGGTAGTGCAGGCTCAGTCGCTTCAGACCGGCTATGTCACCAATCCCGAATCGGACCAGCTTTACAACTACATCACCGCATGGAACGGTGGAGCCGGTCAGCTTACCGTCAATTCCAAAACGTGGGATGACGAAGAGTTCTTTACCTCGCGTGTGAAGCCCCGTACACGCATCGAGCGCTACGGTGCCGGCGACGTCAACAACTTCACCGCCGAAACGGACAAGCGTATCCTCTGGTGGGTGCCCATCGGTGACCCCTCGTTCTGGGCTATTCCCAACTCGCAGTTCGATAGCGAAGCATTCTCCATGTGGAGCTATATCGATCACTACGGTGGTTTCTCCACACCCTACGGCTGGGTCGACGCCGCATTAGCCGATGCCGCTCACAAGAATGGTGTAGGCGTATCCGGTGTGGCAAGTGTGCCTCAGGGCGGTGTGCCTTCCAACTGGACCTCATGTTTCAACGGGCTCGGTTCGCTCTACAATCAGAACCAGACCACCGTCCCCAAATTCCTCCTCTATCATGGTGTCGACGGTCTGACCTACAACTCCGAATGGAGCACCACATCGGCCGTGATGACCAACCTCAACAATACTCACCAGAGTATTCTTAACTATTACAAGCAGCAGGGTGTACCC
>CAMWUX010000193.1 GCA_947177605.1 uncultured Porphyromonadaceae bacterium | reverse complement strand
CCCACCACCAAAGCCGATGCCGGACACGACGAAAATATCTCCCGCGAGGAAATCATAGCACGTGGCATCGTGTCGCCCGACGACTATGCCGAGATGGAGCGCTACACACGTCTGCTCTTCGCCCGCGGCCAGCAGATGGCTGCCGAGAAGGGACTGATACTCGTAGACACGAAATATGAATTCGGCAAGCACGACGGCAAGGTGTACCTCATCGACGAAATCCACACCCCCGACTCGTCGCGCTACTTCTATGCCGACGGCTATGAGGAACGTCTCGAAAAAGGTCTGCCTCAGCGTCAGCTTTCCAAGGAATTCGTGCGCCAGTGGCTCATCGACCACGGCTTCATGGGGCGTGAGGGCCAGCAGGTGCCAGAGATGACCGACGAATTTGTAGCTTCGGTATCCGACCGCTATATCGAGCTATACGAGAAACTCACCGGTCTCCCCTTCAAGAAAGCCGACGAGCAGAACCTCACCGACCGCATCGCCACAAACGTACTCGACTGCCTGCAGACTATCAACGGCTGAGATGGACTGCGAGAAGATCACACCCTACACCGACGATTCGCGCCTCAAGCATGAGCAGGTGCGCGATATGTTCGACTCGATCGCGCCTGCCTACGACCGCATGAACCGGCTCATGACCTTCGGGCTCGACCGGCTCTGGACGCGCCGTGCCACAGCCTGCGCCACGGCCTCATCTCCGAGCTCCATACTCGACGTAGCCACCGGCACTGCAGATATAGCGCTCCGCCTGAGCAAATGCGCTCCCGACGCCCGCATCACCGGCATCGACCTCTCCGACGGGATGCTCTCCATCGGGCGCCGCAAAGTGGAAGAAGCCGGGCTGTCGGACCGCATCGTGCTTGAGCGCGCCGATTGCCTCGATCTCCCATTTGCCGACGACACGTTCGACGCCGTCACCGTGGCCTACGGTGTCCGCAACTTCGACAATCTCGCCGCCGGCTACGCCGAGATGCTCCGAGTGCTCCGCCCGGGGGGCACAATCACCGTGGTCGAACTCGCCACCCCGACATCACGCATAATCCGCCCGCTCTACAAATTCTACGCGGGTCATATCATACCTCTGCTCGGGCGTATGATGTCGCGTGATGTGAGCGCATACTCCTATCTGCCCAAAAGCATAGCCGCAGTGCCCCAGCGCGAGGCTATGACCGCGCTTATGGAGCAGGTCGGATTTGCCGACTGCCATTGGCGTGCATTCACGTTCGGAGTGTGCTGCCTCTATACCGCAACCAAACCACATTAATTATTTATATTATGACATTTCCTAAATTAGCACTTGCAATGACTGTAACAGCCGCTATGGGGATGCCTGCCGTCGCTCAGTCGACCGAGCCGGCGCCCGCACAGCACATGTTTAGTCTCGATCCGGCCCAGCTCGATCCCACCATCGAACCCGGAACGGACTTCTATGAGTATGTGACTCACAAATGGCAGCTTGCCAATCCCCTCACCGACGAACACTCTCGCTACGGCCGCTTCGACGTACTCTCCGACTCCAACGAGCTTCGCGTAAAGGAGATCGTGCTCGGCCTTGCCGCCACCAATCCTCAGCCCGGCACCGTGGCATATAAAGTATCCACCATCTATGAGCAGGCTATGGACTCACTGCGTCGCAACAACGAAGGTGCCGCTCCGATCCAGGCTGACCTCAAGCGCATCGAGAATACCAAGCACGAGGATATGAAGGAACTCTTCTACTGGATGCACGGCAACTATGCCAGCCCCTTCTTCGGTGCAGGCATTCAGGAAGACCTCAACAACTCCACCCAATACGCCATGTACGTATCAGGTGGTGGCCTCTCCCTCGGCGATCGCGACTATTATCTCTCCAATGATCCCGAAAACGTAAAGATACGCAAAGCTCTCGAGAAGCTCATCGTATCGCAGATGATGAATGCCGGCTACAATAAGAAGACCGCCAACCGCATCATGAAAAACGTGATGAAGATCGAGACCGCCATCGCCGAAGAGACATGGACCCGTGAGGAGAGCCGCAATCTCCCCGCCATGAACAATATCCGCTCCATGGCCGAGCTCTCCGAGATGTACCCCAACATCAACTGGCCCGAATTCTTCGTCGAGACTATGGGTATCGACTCCGTGCCTTCCGTGATCGTCACAGAGATCAACACCGTGAAGCGCGCCAACGACCTTATGGCCTCGCTCACCGACCGTGAGATCAAGGACTATTATCTCTGGAAATACGTCAATCAGGCTTCGGGTGCTCTCAGCGACGCATTCTCCGACGCCAACTTCGAGTTCAGCAAAGTGATGAACGGTGTGAAAGAGCAGCGTCCGCGCTGGAAGCGCGCCCTCAGCGCAGCTCAGGCATCGATGGGCGAGGCTATCGGCCAGCTCTACGTGGAGAAATACTTCCCCGCTTCATCCAAGGAATATATGCTCGGCCTCGTCGAAAACCTCCGCACAGCCCTCGGCAAGCACATCATCAACCTCTCGTGGATGAGCGACGAGACCAAACTCAACGCACTCAAGAAGCTCGCCGCCTTCACCGTGAAGATCGGCTACCCCGACCAGTGGAAGGACTATACCACCATGCAGATCGATCCCTCTCTGTCGTATTACCAGAATATGCACAACGTAGGCATGTGGCACCAGCGCGAACACCTCGCCAAGTGGGGCAAGCCCGTAGACCGCAGCGAATGGGGCATGACACCTCAGACCGTCAACGCCTACTACAATCCTCTCGCCAACGAGATCGTATTCCCCGCAGCCATCCTACAGGCTCCTTTCTTCGATCCCAATTCGAGCGACGCTGAAAATTACGGCGGTATCGGCGTGGTGATCGGCCACGAGATGACTCACGGTTTCGACGATCAGGGCCGCAACTTCGACTCCGACGGCAATATGGTCAACTGGTGGACAGCCGAGGATGCCGAGGCTTTCGCCGCCCTCACCCAGGGTCTTGCTCAGCAGTTTGATCAGGTGGAAGTGCTCCCCGGCCTCAACGCCAACGGTACATATACTCTCGGTGAGAATATCGCCGACCAGGGAGGCCTCCGCGTAGCTCTCACCGCGTTCCTCGATTCCCAGCGCAAGAAGGGCGTGGATGTGACTACCGAGAAGATCGACGGCTTCACACCCCTTCAGGTATTCTATATGAACTATGCCAACCTCTGGGGTCAGAACATCCGTGAAGAAGCCATGCGCGCCCTTACAC